>CAKRNI010000146.1 GCA_934370915.1 uncultured Lachnospiraceae bacterium | reverse complement strand
TCTTCGGAAAGCTTCTCATTTCCATCATAAAGAACCACTTCGCCGCCCTGGGCAAGCAGAAGCTTCGCGGCAGAAATACCGCTGATTCCTGTTCCTGCAACTAATACTTTCTGTGACATGGTTTCTCCTCCTATATACTCCGTAATTTATAATCCCATGTAGGCAACCAGGCAAAGGATCGCCGTAACGATTGAAAATACTGCGACGACTCTCGTCTCGGACCATCCGCAAAGCTCGAAATGGTGGTGGATCGGAGCCATCTTGAAAAATCTCTTTCCGCCGGTCTTTTTAAAATATGTGACCTGAATGATGACGGAGAGGACCTCCACCAGATAGATCAGGCCGACAACGGCGATAAAGATCGGCATCTGCATCATAAAGGCACTGGATGCCACGAAACCGCCGAGAGCCAGGGAACCGGTATCTCCCATGAATACCTTCGCCGGATATACATTGAACAGTAAAAATCCCAGCAGACTTCCCACAACAGCGCCGGTGATCGGGCTGATCCCGCTGTCCTCCCCGATGGCAACCACGGTAAAGAATGTCGCCACAAGGATCGTAACGCTTGTGCAGAGTCCGTCAAGGCCGTCTGTGAAGTTTACGCCGTTGTCGGTTCCGAGAACGATAAAGAATACCGCCGGAACAAACAGCCAGCCAAGATTTAAGTAATATCCGTTCTCAAATCCGCCTGTGAACGGGATCAGCATTCCTGTTCCTACTTCCCCGGAAGTCATCAGATAATAGGTAAAGATTCCTGTGATGACAAACTGACCGATCAGCTTCTGGACCGGATTTAAACCTTCTGAACGCTTCATGACGATCTTGATGTAGTCATCCAGGAAACCGATGATTCCGAATCCTACCGTCACAAAAAGGATCGGGATGATCCGCGGATAACTCCTGATGTAAAACAGGGATGTGATCACAATAGCGGTGAGGATGATGAGTCCTCCCATTGTCGGAGTTCCCTGTTTCTTTAAATGGCTCTGCGGACCGTCATCACGGACCTGCTGTCCGAATTTCAGACGGTGGAGAAACGGAATCACCACCGGACAGAGCGCTGCGCTGATTGCGAAGGCGATAATGATCGCCAGAATTGTCTCATTTACCATGCCAAACCTCATATTTTCCTGCTGCACCTCATACTTCCTATGTAAATTGACATGCCGTCTTCCGACAGCACCATGAAAGCCAGCCATTCCGCGCCTCTGGCGCTCCCACAGCTGCCACAGCTGCCGCCTGACAACATTTCATAGCGTAAATAGTATACGTCCTTTTCCCTTAATAATCAATCAGAACATTTGATACAAAGGCCAAAAATCGGCAAAAATCAATCCGACTCCGGAACCGGCGCGATATCCAGGTATGGCAGGATATTGGAAAAGATATCTGCCACCACCGGTGCCGCGATGGTTCCGCCGTAATAGATCCCCACCGGCTCATCGATGGTGATCAGCGCGATGACCTGCGGATCATCCGCGGGGGCAAACCCTAAGAAGGAAGAAATATACTTCTTTAAGCTTCTCGGCAGCTTCTCCGATGTCGCCGTCTTCCCACCGATCCGGTAACCGGGAAGCTTTGCCCGCTTTCCGCTTCCTTCCGCCACCACCTGCTCCAATAGATACCGCATGGTCCCGCTGGTGGATTCCGATACGACTCCCGTCCGCTCCGGATAGGTGAAGGTCCGGTAAAGCGTTCCATCCGCGCTCTCCACCTGCATGGCAAAATGAGGCGTGATCCGCCGTCCCCCGTTTATGATGGAGGAAGCCGTCGTGATGAGCTGGATCGGCGTGATCTGAAAGGACTGCCCGAAGGAGACGGTTGCAAGCTCCACAAGTCCCATATTTTCCTTTTTGTGCATGATCGTCGCCGCCTCTCCGGGAAGATCGATCCCAGTCTTTCCCAGAAGTCCGAACTGCTCGAAATAATGATAGAACGAATCCACTCCCAGTCTCGCCCCGACATCGATAAACACCGGATTGCAGGAATTCATCGTGCCCTGAAGAAATGTCTCGCTGCCATGTCCGCCGACCTTATGGCAGCGAATCTTCCGGTCTTCGACGATCCTGAAGCCCGGGCAGGAGAACTTATCGTCCAGATGGACCACTCCCGCCTCCAGTCCCGCCGCGGCAGTGATGATCTTAAATGTGGAACCGGGCTCGTAGGTATCGTTGATGCAGCGGTTCCGCCACATTTTATTTCTCGCGTCCTGAAGCTTGCCCCCAGTGAGCTCGCCGCTGTCCAGATTTAAACGAAACGGGGCATTCAGATCGAATTCCGGTGCATTCACCATGGCGTAGATCTCACCATTCCGGGGATCCATGACGATCACAGAAACCGCCTTCGCACCTTTCTTCTCCATGACCTCGTAAGCCGCCTGCTCCGCATACTTCTGGATATTGACGTCGAGACTCACAGTCAGGTTATTCCCGGGAACCGGCTCCACCCGCTCCTCCGCAGCATTCTGCAGTTCCGTGCCCTTTGCATCGGAAAGTGTCAGGATCAGTCCATCTCTGCCCTTCAAGTACTTTTCATACATGACCTCCAGGCCAATGATCCCCTGATTGTCCGCCCCTGTAAAGCCAAGAACCTTCGATGCCAGACTCCCGTAGGGGTAATATCTCTTATAATCCTCATCAACTTTCACACCGGAAAGTCCGAGGTTCATGATCTCATCCCCAAGCGTCTTCTCAACATTCGTGCAGATGATCTCTCTGGAGGACCACTTTTCTACCTTTTTCCGGACTTCCGCCTCCGGAATCTCCAGGATGCGCATCAGCTCCCGGATCACCTTCTCCGGTTCCTTTATCTGATTATGGATCACAGACACGGTGCAGACCGTCCGGTTCGCAGCGATCACGGTGCCGTTCCGGTCCACGATCTCGCCTCTGGCAGCCTTGATGGTCCTCTCCCTCTCATGAAGCTCATCTGCCATCTTTCTGTAGTGATCTGATCTCGCGATCATCAGAAACCCCAGCTGTCCACACAGCCCCGTCATCAGAAACGCCGAGATCAGAAAAACGATCACAAGCTTCTTTCTGTGATATGTCAGAAATTCCGTCATTCCAAAACCTTTATCTCAAAAGTCTTGGTAATTAATATACGGGACTTCTCATTTTCTCATGCACGAAAATCCATAAAAATCAATCATGGATCGTTGCTGTGAACTCTTACATTGCAAGGAATCCCGCCAGCGCTCTCCTGGCTCCGGTCATTCTCTCTTCAAACTGCGGGTAAAACTCCTCTTCCTTATTATAAGGAAGAAGATAAAATTGTCTGATCAGATAAAGACTCACAGTCTTCGCCGCCTGACCTGACGTGTCTTTCCCGATCACCCGCTCCAGATCCTTTAAAAAATAATGCCAGGTACAGACAAACTCATCATAACGCTTCGGCTCCGGCATATCGATCCACTTCTTTACCTTCACCTTGGTACGGGTTTCCTTCGCACATTCATAGACCTGTAAAAAGTATTTGAAGCCGCCGTCCTCGTAGATCCTTCCAAGCGGAAACAGGCGGCAGACCCCCGGCCGGTACGCATGGATCGTACACCGTCCATTCTCATCAAGAAAGGAACAGGCTTCGTCCTTCCCCGTCATCCTGAGATTCGGGAGAATGATCCCGTCCACCACATTCAATTCCAACGGTCCTGCAAGAAGCGCCTCAAAGGTCTTCCCTGTCCCCACCGTCATGCGGTACGCGTCAAAGGGATCGAGAACCACTGAGGTTCCCATCCCGGTACAGCAGGCATGGCAGCCTTCGCATCCGGCGCAGTCTGCCTTTACCATATCCTCCAGACCATAGAGTTTTCCGTCGGAAACCTCTGTCATATCCATCTCTCTGTTCATGATCTTCTCCTATTATTTCACATATGGAATTGTTCAGCACCCTCATCTGCAGAACCTGCCACCGGCAGCTTCTTCCAGATGCATGGCAACAGTTACCCTATATACTAATTTGTGCAGGAAAACGCTTATGCAAGCAAGCTTGCAGCACATTTTTCTGCACAAATATAAATCACCACATGGCTCAACCGTCAGCACATCACTGCGCGGCCTGCGTTGTCTCCTCCGCTCCGTTTTCCAGAGTCTCTGTCTCCTGAACCGCTTCCATGCTCTGGGCCTCACCCGCGCTCTCCTCCGCGGATCCCGATCCGTCGGACGGCATGTTATCCGGCAGTCCAAGACCATCATCATACGGAATCACTTCTTCCTCCGGCGCAGGCTCCGTCTGGATCACATTTCCTTCCGCATCCGTCGGTGCCTCAGTCTCCACCTCGGTCTCTCCGGTTCCAGGTTCCAATCCGCCCTCATTGTTGTTTGTGATTCCCTCACTCTGGTCCGCAAGACCTGCGTCCTCCGTCGTCGTATCCGTATCCGGGAACACATTTAAGTAGGGAAGCGCTTCCGCCATGATCTTCTGGAAGACCTCTGTTGCGAAGGTGCTGTGTGCCTGCTCTTTTCCCGGAAGATTCGGGGTATCGAGGATCACATAGACAAGAAGCTGCGGGTCATCCGCCGGCGCAAATCCACAGAAGGATACGAGATAGTTGTGCGCGGAACGCGGAAGCTTCTCCGCCGTTCCCGTCTTTCCGCCGACCTTGTATCCGGCAACCCGGCCCGCCTTACCGGTTCCTTCCTCATCGTCTACAGTCATAAACAGAGCGTGTCTGATAAAATCACTGGTGGACTGGGAGACCGTCTCCCGCACCAGATTCGGTTCGATTTTTTTCACGACGGACCCCTGATCGTTTAAGATCTGCTTTACCACATGGGGTTCATAGTAGGAGCCGCCGTTGATGACAGAGGCGAATGCTGCCGCCATCTGGATCATTGTACAGTTGTAGCTCTGTCCGAAGGAGTTTACCGCGAGGTCTGTCGGGCCCATATTGTCCGAATTGTAGATCAGACCGTAAGCTTCGCCCGGAAGATCGATCCCGGTCTTCTGCCCCATTCCAAACAGTTTCTGATACTTTGCAAAACGCTGGATTCCAAGTTTCGACGCGATCTGCATCATTGCATCGTTGCAGGATTTCATCAGGGACTGCTCTAAGGTCAGGATTCCATGCCCGTAGATATTAGAACACTTGATCCGGTAACCGCCCACATCCTGTCCGCCATCGCAGAGGAATGTATCATTCTGTCCGATCACGCCTTCCTCAAGTCCCGCCGCGACCGTCATCGGTTTCGCAGGAGAACCCGGCTCGTAAGTATCGTTTACGCAGAAATTTCTCCACATCTGGTTCCAGGCATCCATCCTGCCCTCATCCGTCATAGCCGCGATCTCCTCCTGAGAATAAGCGTAGCTTAAGTCTCTCGGATTGTTCAGATCAAATCTGCGGTTGGAGGACATGGCGAGGATCTCACCGTTTCTCGGATCCATGGCGATCACAGCCGCCGTCTTGCTTCCGATCCCGCTCATCCACTCATCAATATATTTTTCCACGATCCTCTGGATGTTCACATCAATAGTGGAGACGATGGTATTTCCATTCTCAGCGGATTTGATGACCTTCTCCATATTGGCCTCGTCATCCAGATATCCGTACTCTCTTCCATTGGTTCCTGTCAGCTGGTCATTGTAATACTGTTCGATTCCGCCGCTTCCCTGTTTTCCGTTATCGTAGGAAAATCCCACAACATTGCAGGCCAGAGTGTTATACGGATAAAATCTCCGGTATTCGTCCTCAAACCAGACACCTTTGATCTTCTTCCCGCTGTCTTCCTTCGACTTCGCGTAGGCATCATTCAGTTCTTTCTTTTTTGTTTCAAACTCTTCCTTCTTGTCCGCGGAAATCTGCTTCTCATAGGGCACATAATAGGAATTTTCATTGGCAGAGATCGTCGCCAGAAGCTCCGCGCGGTCGTATCCAAACACCTCGCAGAGGGCAGATACCGTCGGTTCCAGATAATTCTCCTTATCCTGATTGATCTGATTCGGATCCAGAATCAGGCTGTAGACCTTCTCGCTGGTCGCCAGATATGTTCCATTCCGATCCACAATATCACCGCGGCGGTACGGAATCGTCCGGCTGTCATAGGAGGAATGCTGGTTCAATACGATCTGGGTATAGTCTTCGTTTTTATCCTTGATCATCCGGTATAAAACAACGACAAGACCAAACAAAGCCAGCGTCGTTACGAGAACCGTAACCGCCAGCTTTTCTTTCATACTCATGGTAAAAACTTTCTTATTATTACCGTTCCGGGATGTCTTCATACTGTCTTACATACTCGCTTTCCGTCTTATTGTATAAGCGGACCTGGTCCTTATTGGCATAAACCATTCCCAGTTCCTCAGTCGCTACCTTATACACATAATCCAGGTCCAC
>CAKRNI010000145.1 GCA_934370915.1 uncultured Lachnospiraceae bacterium | reverse complement strand
GATTATTCGATATAGGCAACTTTTCCGATCCGCTCTTTCGGCTGGATCTCAGTATCCGGATCCGGATAGCCTAAAGCGGCCATCCCATAGACCACATGGTCAGCCGGAACACCAAAATCATTTAAGATCTCGCGGATCGCCGGAGTATCGCAGATATTCTGGAGCTGGTTGATCCATACGGAGCCGACACCGTAGGAGTGGGCAGCCAGAAAAATATTTTCAAGGGCGCAGGCATCATCCTCTTTTCCCCAGATGCTGTCACGAAGGTTTGAGGGCATGATGATTGCCGTTGGGCAGTACATGTTGTAGCCGGGGCGGTCTAAGGTCGTCTCGATGGCAGCTGCCAGCCGCCTGATCGCGGCTTTATTTGTGATAACTGTAAACTTCCAGGTCTGCTTTCCGCAGCCGCTCGGTGCGTGGAGCGCAGCCTGCACCAGATCATCCAGAATCTCTCTGGACACAGGTGCATCAGTGAATTTCCGGATGCTTCTTCTTGTCAGTATGTTGCTCATGATCTCATTCATTGAAAAGTCCTCCTGTCATGTGTGATTTATGTAATATGTTGTAACTGTTCAGTAGGTCTGCGCACTTGCTGCGCTGACCGTAAGAAAACATAGGCTGGAGGGCAAAAATCCCATCAGCGAAGCTGATCTGGAATGGATTTTTGCGTGCAGCTATTCATGGATTATCCGATATACTTTCTGCGGTCTTCCCTTTGTTCCTTTCTGACGATGGTATAAGAGGGCGGCCATATGATAACGCACCATGTTATCCAGCATTCGATTGGCGCTTCGAAGTGTGATATGGAGAATATCAGCCAGATCCTGAGACGTAAAATCCGTATCACCTAATATTTCCTTAGCTTTTAAAATTTTCTGAATGGTCAGGGTAGATAACCCTGTTTCTTCGGCGAGATTCAAAATCTGAGGTGAAACGTCACTTGAAAAAGCTACCAGCTTTCCATCTCCAAACAGGCCGATCTTGTTTTTCTTCACATTGATCAGATAGCTGTTATAATCCACTGTATTTATGGATTCTTTTAATGCATACAGGCTGTTGGAAATGGCATCCTGGAGACTTTCTCCTAATCCGTATCCGATACTGACACGAAAATCACATTTTTCCTCGAGATACGTTTTCAACGTGCAGCTCTGAAAGTCGCAGGTAAGCTTCTCCACAGAATGGTGATTCGTAAACACCTGAATAAAATCATCCTGATCTTCCTGCAGAAAGTCACAGAGATATTTTTTGCTGTATGACATCAGGCATTTTCGAATTTTCTGCCTGTTTTCTTCTGTATTTGGATAAGGCTTGATATCGATCACCGCAGGGCGGTTTTTCTTCAGATTCTGGATCGTAATGTCATGCATCAGAAGCTCGCTGCTCTTTAAAATATCGTCCTGATTACAGTGGACAAAGCGGCAGTTTACACCTGCCTTTAAAAGGTCAGGTACGATCAGGCTTCGTCTGGACAGCGTGTATTTGACGGTTCCGCTCTTCCAGAGCTCGATGTGCTTATTTCGCTTTACATCCAGAGAATCCCAGATTTCGTCTGGCGGCACCTGATTTATAAATTCCTGATTCTTTTCGAACCAGTCCTCAAATTTTCCCTGCCTCATTTTTTCAATCAGACTTTTTGCGTTATCCGGGCACATAACATCACAGAAATCAAAGTATCCATACTGCAGTGTAAAATCCTGATATTCGAAAATGACTCTGGTAATTTCGCGGTAGAAATTACTGATGCCACATTCAATGTTCCGCATGGGCTTGTGCTTCGGGTAGGCTTTCTGAATGATCCGCATCGGAGCGGTTCCTCCGGCCAGAATTCCATCGTACTGTTCGGAGATCTGACGATATAGATCCACAACATGTTCATATGTATAATATACATAAACATCAATAATATCTGCGAGGTCAAGTTCCTTCAGCTCTTTTTTATAAAAAGATTCCAGATATGACGTTGATAGTAACGCTATTTTCATTTTTTAGTCCTTTCGCTTTCAGCGATTCCTGTTTTGTCACGTTATATATGAAAGTGCCTGTGCAAATAGTTACAGTTCACCCTGACCTTTTGATTCCCATAAAAACCCGAAATATATACTGGTAACAGTTTATCATAGCCATTTTAAAAAGTCCAATCCAAGAATTGTCATCTCCCGGTTTATTTTTACACAGAAAATTGAATTTCCAAGCCGGCGTACAATGATTTAAAGCTATTTTGGGACATTTATTGTACTTTTTACTAAAAGAGTATTGATTTTTATTATGATTTAGTATATAATTCCAACATGCAGAGACGTCTTTTAATAGCCACAAATATTAATTATTCATTTTGCACAGGAGGAAGACAAATGCAGCTTTTATCTATTGCCATTACATTGGTTGTAGTGGTTCTTGTATCTGCCATGATACTCAAAAAGTACAAACCGCATGCAATTCTTTTGGGGGGCGGTATCGTTTTATTACTTAGTGCTCAGTTTCTGGGGATCAACAACATCATCACTGATGTAGAGAAGAGTACAGGTTTCTGGTTATTTGATGTTTTTGAACTGATGCGTACAACGCTGCAAAAGGATGCGGGAGCTACCGGAATGGTCATCATGGCTGCCGGAGCCTATGCAATGTTCATGAACCATGTAGGAGCGAGTGATGTTATGGTAAAGATCTGTACGAAACCGCTGAAACACCTTGGTTCTCCGTATATTGTCCTTGCATTGACTTACACAGTTGGACAGCTTCTTAATATTTTTGTTCCGAGTGCCGCTGGACTCAGCGTTTTGTTAATGGCTACCGTTTACCCGGTTCTGATCGCATTAGGTGTCAGCCACCTGTCAGCCGCTGCGGTTATTGCATCTGCAGCCTGTCTTGACCTCGGTCCGGCGTCCGGTGCCTCTAATATGGCTGCCGAGATGGCTGGTTTAGAGCCAATGACATACTTCATTAAGTATCAGGTACCGATCATGGCAGTTGTTATCCCGCTTGTAACGGTTACTCACTATCTGGTACAGAAGTATTTTGATAAAAAAGATGGATTTGTTGCCAACAAAAATGATGCATCCGCGCAGGAAGATGATACAACGGCAGCTGGCGTTCCGAAGTTCTACGCACTTTTACCGCTGTTCCCGCTGGTACTCCTGCTTTTATTCAATGAGCTTGTTATTACTTCTATTAAAATGAATGTCGTAACAGCTATGATGATGGGTGTCTGCCTTACCATTATCCTTGAAGTCATCAGAAAACCGAAGCATGCCTTTGATTCCGTTAAAATTATCGATGTTTTCTTTGGTGGAATGGGAAAGCAGTTTGCTAACATCATTACACTGATCATGTCCGGTGAGATTTTCGCAGAAGGTCTGAAGCGTATGGGAATGATCGATCTGATCATTGAAGGCGCACAGAATATCGGATTTGGACCGATTCCGATGACGATCGTTATGGTTGCCATTATTATGATTTCCGCAATCATCATGGGTTCCGGAGCTGCACCGTTCTATGCATTTATCGCTCTGGCACCGACTGTTTCAGAATCCTTTGGCATTCATCCGGTCATCATGTGTCTGGCCATGCAGCTTGCAACAGGAATGGGACGAAACATGTCCCCGATTTCCTCCTGTATGGTTGCTACCGCAGGCTGTACAGACGGAAAGGTTCTTTCTGTTGACCTTGTAAAACGTACAGTGATCCCTATGTTTGTAGGCGCTGTCGGTCTGATCCTGGGAGATGTCATCTTCTTCATGTAACACGCGGTTTTACATAATAAAAATACAAACAATTTTTCTGAAAGGATATCGTGACTGATATGAAATATTTTGATTATGATGCATACATCAAACAGTTAGAGGAGCTTGTTTCCATTGACAGTGGAAGCTTTGACCCGGAGGGTGTCGATAAAGTGGCAGAGGCAATGGCCCGCAAATATGAAGAGTTAGGACTTACAGTTACCAAAAAGCGTTTCGATGAGCGTGCCGGTTACTGTCTGGAAGTCAGAAACTATCCGGAAGAAGAGTCTATCGATATTTTAATGGTCGGCCACATGGATACAGTCTTCCCGAAGGGAACAGTTGCAAAAAGACCGTTTACCATGGACGAAAAGAAAGCCTATGGACCGGGTGTTGACGACATGAAGTCCGGACTTTTAAATATGTATTATGTTGTTAAGGAATTAGTAAAAGAGAATACAAAGCTTCATCTTTGCCTGGCTTTAAATTGTGATGAGGAGATCTCATCCCGTTACTCCAATCCGTGGATCAGCGAGCTGGCAAGACATGCGAAATGCGGACTGGTATTTGAACCGGCGAGAAAAAACGGTGCGATTGTCAGTGACCGAAAAGGCCTTGCCCGATATGTCATTGATTTTAAGGGAATTTATGCCCATGCAGGCGTAAATCCGCAGGATGGTGCAAGTGCGATCCATGAAATGGCTGAGTGGATCACCCGTCTGGTACCGTTAAATGATTACGAACATGGCACCAGCTTAAACGTTGGTATCGTAAAGGGTGGTATGGGAGCAAATACGCTGGCCGAGAATGCTCAGTGTGAAGTGGATATCCGCTTTACGAATATTGAGGCTTGTCATAAAATTGAAGCTGCGTTTGAAAATCTCAGAACCAACCCGATCATCAAAGGCGTTACCGCTACCGTAACAAGAGTAGGATTCCGTCCGCCTATGGCATCTACAGAACGTTCCAGAAGCATGTTGGAAATCATGCGTCAGGAAGGTGAAAAATGTGGAGTAGACGTGAAATGGGTAACAACCGGTGGTGGATCCGACGGCAACTTCATGGCATTTGAAGGCTGCTCCGTTATGGATGCAGTTGGTCCGGTAGGTGACGGTGCCCACGGAGATAAGGAATTTATCTGGCTTGAAACCATCAAACCGAGAACAGAAATGGTTTACCGTACGCTTGTAAAGCTGGAAGAAAAAGGATATTTCGCTTAAATTTTAGAACATCCGATTAAAAAGAACGTGTAAATAAAGTGTGTAAGTTGAGGCAGCAAAAACTTACGCACTTTATTTTTTTGAAATTATTAGCACAAAAAGAAAATCAGATAGAATTGCATTATAAGATCATAAAATAATACAGAAATTAAGCTTATTTAAGAAAATACAGTTGCTTATGTCGATGACAGAAAATTAATAGAAAATACAATACAATAAAATTAAAATCATGGCGATTCCGATTTTTCCTATCATATTACCGAAAAAAGAACTAAAATATGCCCATAAAAACCAATTCACACAAAGAAAGGGGTAATTGTATGTTAATTACTACATGGATCGTGACTTTTATTCTGATCATTGCCGTTGGCATCTATGCAGGAACGAAGATCGCACATGCAAACCAGTGGTCAGGCAGTGACCGGTCAATGAGTGCATTTGCGGTCGGCGCAATGTTAGGCGCATGGCAGATCGGAGGCATGAGTGTTGTTGGTGCCGCACAGAACGGCTACACAATGGGTATCGCAGGATGCTGGTATTCCATCGCCAGCGGCGTTTATATCCTGTTCTTAGGACTTCTGGCCAGCCCGCTTCGTAAGAATTTAAAGACAGAGGCACTTCCGGATTATCTGGAGTCTCGTTTCTCTCCGGGTGTTGCAAGACTTCAGTCTTATGTATGGATCGTCTTCGGTATCATTTATATCCCGATCCAGTTAAAAACGATCTCCTCCATCATCCAGATCGTTCTTCCGGGCTTAAATACCGGTCTCGCAATGTTTATCGGCGTTACGATCGCAGCGATTTATACCGGTTTCGCAGGAATGAAAGGTTCTGCAGCCATCGGACGTGTTGTTTGTATCGCAACATATGCGCTTCTGATCTTCTTCGTTGGAACACACATTGGTGACTTTGGCGGATACTCCGGGCTGATCGCATCTCTGCCGGAAGGCTATGACAAATTAAGTGCGATGCCGACACAGCAGATTGTCGCATGGGCGATCGGAGGACTTTTAAGCTCTGTAGTTCTTCAGTCTGCTCTTCAGCCGATGTTAGCTGCAAAAGACGATAAGACAGCATGCACAGGCTGTATCATTGGTTATATCCTTGCAGCTCCGATCTGTATCTTAACAGCAATCGTAGGTATGATGGCGCGTGCGTCTAATCCGGACCTCGGCGATGGTGCTACCGCATTCGCATGGGCGATCCGTGACATGAACACACCGGTTATGGCTGGTATCATCTTCGCAGTTTGTACCATGATCATCGCAGCGACAATGGCTACCATGATGATGGCAACAGGTACTATCCTTACCAATATCTACAAGAAGCAGATCAACAAGAACGCGGATGATCACAAGATCCTTAGGGTTTCCCGTTTCGGAACGATTGCAGTTGCGTATGTTTCTCTGTTAGTTGGTTTCTTCATTCCGTCCGCACAGATGA
>CAKRNI010000144.1 GCA_934370915.1 uncultured Lachnospiraceae bacterium | reverse complement strand
CCGAAAAATATAATACTTTTATTAAGGAAAGAAAAAACCCTTGAAAACCTAAGGCAATCAGCGTATTATGGTGAACGTAGGCGTGAAATTGCGCGATAAAGAGAGAAACAGAGGTACCTTTATGGCATTAAAGAAAAAGCCGGTCACCGGCATGAAAGATATTCTCCCGGCAGAGATGCAGATCCGGGATTATGTGCTGAACCAGATCAAAGAGACCTACCGCGGTTTCGGATTCTCCGCGATCGAGACTCCGTGCGTGGAGCACATTGAGAACCTCCTGAGCAAGCAGGGCGGCGACAATGAGAAGCTGATCTTCAAGATCTTAAAGCGCGGCGAGAAATTAAACATCGAGACAGCAGAGACGGAGAACGATCTGGCAGACGGCGGACTCCGCTATGATCTGACACTTCCGTTATCCAGATATTACTCCAACAACTCCGCAAACCTTCCGTCTCCGTTTAAGGCACTTCAGGTAGGCAGCGTATGGCGTGCGGACCGTCCGCAGAAGGGACGTTTCAGACAGTTTGTCCAGTGTGATATCGATATTCTCGGTGATGCGACAAACCAGGCGGAGATCGAGCTGATCCTCGCAACTACGACTGCGTTAAAGAAGATCTGCCCGGATAACAGCTTTGAGGTCCGTGTCAACGACAGAAAGCTTCTCCGCGCGATGGCCGTATACAGCGGCTTCCCGGAGGAAGATATCGATAAGGTATTCATCACAGTCGACAAAATGGACAAGATCGGTACAGATGGCGTAAAGGCAGAGCTTATGGAAAACGGCTACTCCGAGGAGACAGCTGATAAATACCTGGATCTGATGAGTCAGGCAACAAACGACGCCTCCGGTGTCCGCCGTATGGGAGAGATCCTTGCGGGTGTATTGGAGGACGGCGCAGCTGAGAATCTTGCGCAGATCATGGAGACAGTCGGCGATGTTTCTGACGGAAGCTTCAAGCTTGCGTTTGACCCGACCTTAGTCCGCGGAATGGGCTACTACACCGGAACCATCTTTGAGGTTTCCATGGAAGGCTTCGGCGGCTCCGTAGCAGGCGGCGGAAGATACGACAAGATGATCGGAAAATTCACAGGCATGGATACACCGGCTTGTGGTTTCTCTATCGGCTTTGAGAGAATCGTTACGATCCTTTTAGACAACGGCTTTACCGTTCCGGGTGGAAATGAGAAGGAAGCGTGGCTTTTCGAGAAGGGAATGAGCCCCGAGAAGCTTGCTTCCATCATGAAAGAGGCGATGACTGCCCGCAAGGAAGGAAAGATCATCCTTGTAGCCCAGATGAACAAAAATAAGAAGTTCCAGAAGGAACAGCTCGGCAAAGAAGGTTACAGCGAATTTAAGGAATTCTATAAGGAAGACTTAAAGCACTAAGACCGGGAAAAGGACAGCTTTATCTCAGTCGAGAAGACTCCCACCTCTTTTAAGTGGTGAGTAATCTCACGGATGTTCGACTTGAAATTACAATAACATTCAGCGGGTATGTTTTTAAATATTCCAGCTGTATCAGGAGGAAAATCATGGCAGAATCAATGGCAGGCTTAAAGCGTTCCTGCCGCTGTGCTGAAGTCACAGAGGCAAACGTGGGCCAGGAAATGACACTTATGGGATGGGTCCAGAAGAGCAGAAACAAAGGCGGTATTATCTTCACCGACCTTCGTGACCGTTCCGGAATCATCCAGATCATCTTTGAGGAGAGCGACTGCGGCGCTGAGAGCTTCGCGAAAGCTGAAAAATTAAGAAGTGAGTTTACAGTAGCGGTTGTCGGAACCATCGAAAAACGTTCCGGTGCAGCAAACCCGAACTTAAAGACAGGTACCATCGAGATGAGAGCGAAATCCTTAAGAATCCTCTCCGAGTCCGAGGTACCGCCGTTCCCGATCGAGGAGAACAGCAAGACGAAGGAAGACCTTCGATTAAAATACCGTTATCTTGACCTCCGCCGTCCGGATCTCCAGAGAAACATCATGACAAGAAGCCGTGTGGCTACGATGGTCCGCCAGTTCTTAGCGGACGAAGGTTTCCTCGAGATCGAGACCCCGACTCTGATCAAGAGTACACCGGAAGGCGCAAGAGACTACCTTGTACCGAGCCGTGTGCATCCGGGCGAGTTCTATGCTCTTCCGCAGTCTCCGCAGTTATTAAAACAGCTGCTGATGTGTTCCGGTATGGACCGTTACTTCCAGCTCGCAAGATGCTACCGTGACGAGGACCTCCGTGCGGACCGTCAGCCGGAGTTCACACAGATCGATATGGAGTTATCCTTCGTGGACGTTGAGGATGTTCTCGAGGTCAACGAGAGACTCTTAAAGAAACTTTTCAAGGAGATCTGCAACTTTGACGTCCAGACTCCGATCCTCCGTATGACATGGCGCGAGGCTATGGACCGTTTCGGTTCCGATAAGCCGGATATGCGTTTTGGCATGGAATTAAAGAACGTATCTGATGTTGTAAAAGACTGCGAGTTCGTTGTATTCAAGAGCGCTCTTGAGAACGGCGGATCTGTCCGTGGTATCAACGCAGACGGACAGGCTGGTATGCCGAGAAAGAAGATCGACGCTCTTGTTGAGTACGCAAAGGGATTCGGCGCAAAGGGACTTGCATACCTTGCGATCCATGAGGACGGTTCCTATAAGTGCTCCTTCGGAAAGTTCATGAAGCAGGAAGAGTTAGACGCTCTTGTAAAAGCAATGGACGGTAAGCCGGGCGACCTTCTCTTCTTTGCCGCAGATAAGAACAAGGTTGTATTCGATGTATTAGGAAATCTCCGTCTTGAGCTCGCAAGACAGTTAGATCTCTTAAAGAAAGACGATTTCAAGTTCCTCTGGGTAACAGAGTTCCCGCTCTTAGAGTACTCCGAGGAGGAGGGACGTTACGTCGCTATGCACCACCCATTCACAATGCCGATGGAGGAAGATCTTCCGCTTATCGACACTGATCCGGGTGCAGTCCGCGCGAAAGCATACGATATCGTATTAAACGGTACCGAGCTCGGCGGCGGATCCGTCCGTATCCATCAGGATGATATTCAGGAGAAGATGTTCGAAGTTCTTGGCTTCACAAAAGAGAGAGCAAGAGAGCAGTTCGGCTTCCTGCTTGACGCGTTCAAGTACGGAGTACCGCCGCACGCAGGTCTTGCATACGGCTTGGATCGTGTTGTTATGCTCATGGTAGGCGCAGATAGCATCCGTGACGTAATTGCCTTCCCGAAGGTAAAAGACGCGTCCTGTCTTATGATGGAAGCTCCGGCACCGGTAGATCCGAAGCAGCTTGAGGATCTCGATATCGCGATCGTTGAGAAGAAGGACGAAGAATAACATAGAAATACGCTGAAAGCTGGAAGCGCTGTGCAGAAAGACTGCGGGCGCTTCCAGCTTTTATATTCGAAGAGGGCGCTTCTGTAATAGTTCATGTAACATTGAACACTGAATTGGAAATAATGTTATCAGGTATAGCTTTGTGAAATGTTCGTGAACTTATAGAAATCCCACTTACTATCTGCTAAAATATAGCTGATAGTAAGTGGGATTTTGTAACTGATGCGACAGGTCTGCGCATTTGCTGCTCTGACCGCATCCGGCGCGAATGTGTCGGAGCGTTTCTGCTTTTGCCAGAGTACATCAGGTAAATATATGGAGGTGACCCCAAATGGATGCAGTAAAAATACTTATGGTCGACGACGAGGAGAGAATGAGAAAGCTCGTCAAAGACTTTTTAACGATCAAAGGATACCGCGTTTTGGAGGCGGGAGATGGCGAGCAGGCTATTGATATTTTCTTTAAGGAAAAGGATATCAGTCTCGTGATTCTGGATGTCATGATGCCGAAGATGGACGGTTGGGAGACATGCAAGACGATCCGCCGCTACTCTCAGGTTCCGATTATTATGCTGACAGCGAGAAGCGAGGAGCGGGACGAGCTTCTTGGATTTGAACTCGGCGTTGATGAGTATATCACAAAACCGTTCAGCCCGAAGATCCTTGTGGCGAGAATTGAGGCGATCCTGCGCCGTGGCAGCGGTACATCAACGGGTGAGATTCTTGAGGCAGATGGAATCCGCGTGGATAAGGATGCCCACGAGGTGAATGTGGATGGAAAGCCGGTGGACCTCAGCAACAAGGAATTTGAACTTCTTACCTATTTTATGGAAAACAAGGGAATCGCTCTCTCAAGAGAAAAGATCCTGAATAATGTCTGGAATTACGACTATTTCGGAGATGCGAGGACCATTGACACCCACGTAAAGAAGCTGAGAAGCAAACTTGGCCCGAAAGGTGACAATATTAAAACCATCTGGGGCATGGGATATAAACTCGAGGTGGATGGATGATGAAATCGATACGATCCAGACTGACGGTCACGTTTATTGGCCTGATCGCTGTGATCCTCGCAGTGATCTGGGGCGTCAATAAGTGGTATCTGGAAGATTTCTATGTAACAAAGAAGGTACAGGCGTTAAATGGCGCCTACGAGGCCATCGATTCCCAGATTGAGGAGAACAAGGAAAACGGGATCCCCATCGAAGACGCCATGAAGAGGGAAAAGGATGCTGACGGAAATATCACGGAAGGAAATTTACAACGTCTGATCCGGAATTTCAGCGACAGCGCCAATGTTTCTGTCCTGATCATTGACAACAGCACTGAGGATGCGACGGTCTATTCAACATCCCGTGATACGAAGTTTTTAAAGGACCGCATTGACCGCTATATTTTCGGCTGGGCAAAGGCCAAGTATACGATTCTGGAGGAGAATGACCAGTATAAGATCCAGAAGACATACGATCCTCAGCGGGAGAGCATGTACTTGGAGAGCTGGGGATTCTTCTCTGACAACAGCACTGCCTTTATCATGAGCGCACCGCTGTCAAGCATCGGCGAGAGTGTTCGTCTCGCGAATCAGTTTCTGCTCTATGTGGGAATGATCGCTGTATTGATCGGCGCTCTGGTCATATATCTGGTGGCAAAGCAGATCACGATGCCGATCTATAAGCTGTCGAACCTCTCGGAGCGCATGTCGGATCTCGATTTTAATGTGAAGTATGAGTCCGGAAAACATGATATGGAGGAGATACAGGTTTTAGGAAACAGCATGAACACGTTGTCCTCGCGTCTGGAGGAGACGATTTCAGAACTCAAGTCGGCGAACAACCAGCTCACAAAGGATATCGAGGAGAAGACAAAGATCGACGAGATGCGAAAAGAGTTCATTGCCAATGTCTCTCATGAGTTGAAGACTCCGATCGCCCTGATTCAGGGATACGCGGAAGGACTTCAGGAAGGCATGGGCGAGGAGAAAGAAAGCCGCGATTATTATTGTGATGTCATTGTTGATGAGGCCAACAAGATGAACAAGATGGTAAAGCAGCTTCTGACCCTGTCCTCACTGGAGAGTGGAAATGATAAGCCGGTGCTGGATCGTTTCAATCTGACGGAACTGGTTCGCGGTGTTGTGAATACATCGAAGATCCTGATCGATCAGAACGGAATACAGGTGGAGTTTGACGATCAGACACCGGTCTATGTATGGGCCGATGAGTTTAAGATCGAGCAGGTAGTCACAAACTATCTGAGCAACGCGATTCACCATATCGATGGAGAGAAAAAGATCATTATCAAAATGCTTCCGGAAAACAACATCATCCGTGTGTCTGTCTTTAATACCGGAACCCCGATCCCTGAGGATGCGATCCCGAATCTCTGGACGAAGTTCTATAAGGTAGATAAGGCGAGAACCCGTGCATACGGCGGAACCGGAATAGGTCTTTCCATTGTAAAAGCAATCATGGATGCCCACAACCAGCAGTATGGCGTGAAGAACTGGGAGAATGGCGTGGAGTTCTGGTTTACGCTGGATGGAAGCAATTCATAATATTATAGTAGAAACCCATATGGAATCTGGCAGGAGCAGCTTTTTGCTGCTCCTGTATTTGCTCTTGAAGATCACGATGCTACATTATATTGTATAATTGAATATGCAATATACGATATATAGCATTCTTGGGCTTGACTTGTAATGATATCGCAAAACATGTAAAAGGAAATGAAAAAACATGTAAAAAACAGTTGACTTTTGTCTGGGGATTTGATATTATAATACTCGCCTTGAGCGACAGGGCAAAACTTATTAAGAGTCATTAAGAAAACTTCTTAATCTCT
Organism: uncultured Lachnospiraceae bacterium; assembly: GCA_934370915.1. GTDB lineage: Bacteria > Bacillota > Clostridia > Lachnospirales > Lachnospiraceae > Pilosibacter. The sequence continues at coordinate 224 of CAKRNI010000144.1, read as the reverse complement.
CAAAAAAAGTTTTAAAAAGTTCTTGACAAACCGGAAACGGTATGATAGAATAAACGAGTTGCCGCTGAGAACAAGAAACGGCAACGAAACAGTTCCTTGAAAACTGAACAGTATGTAAAACCCTGAAAATTCTTATAAAAATGGTCTTTTGGTTTAGACCATGAATGAGAACATTCAGAACAAAACCTAACAAAACAGTAGAACGGTTTAAAGATTAGCCAAGC
>CAKRNI010000143.1 GCA_934370915.1 uncultured Lachnospiraceae bacterium | reverse complement strand
GCCAATACACAGCGCAGGGAAGACCTGGGGCACGGACCGCCTGGGTGAAGGGAGCTGGCTTCCTCTTGGCTCGCCGGAGAATGCGTTGGAGGACATGTGCCACTTGTCTGAGCGAAGCGAGTTGTGGCATATGTCCTCCGTCCTTAGCATTCTTCGGCAAGCTTAGAGGAACCCTCCCGGAATCCCTCAAGTGTCCGCGCCCCAGGCCCTCCCTGCGCGTACCTCTCACCAAATTATTCAGTATAGGAATACGGCTTCACCGCCGCCTGATCCGACCTATGTTCCCCAATGATCTTCTCCATCCAGATCATATCATACCACCGGTTAAACTTATACCCGCAGTTCTCAAAAGTCCCGCAAAGACGGAATCCAAGGTGCTCATGGAACTGGGCACTGTTCTTATTTAAATACTCGTCCTCAACCTTCGGGTATCCGATGCAGGCATAAAGATTCAGAACTCCCATGTCTTTGAGCCGCTCAGCCAGAGCTTCATAGAGTTTTCTGCCAAGCCCGCATTTCTTTGCATTGTGATCCAGATAGATCGTGAGCTCACTGGCCCAGTCGTAGGCGGCGCGGCCGACGAAAGCATGGGCGTAGGCGTAGCCTTCGATCCTGCCGTCACGTTCGATGACGAGATAAGGATATTTTTTCATGATATCGATCATGCGGTTCTCAAATTCTTCAAGGGAAGGAACATCGTATTCAAAGGTGATCACGGTGTTTTCTACATAATAGGTGTAGATATCAAGGATTCTCGGAGCGTCGGATAATTTTGCGTTTCTTACGGTGATGTTGGTTTCCATGTTGGGACCTCCTTCGTGAGATGTATAAATTGAAATCAGTGTACTACCAGTGGGGTGTTAATGTAACAACCCCATTTCTTTGATGAAAATTTATTATTTTATAAAATATGGAATAGGATCAGCTTTGGGTGTGCTATTACCAAAATCAATTACACACCATAGTAAAAAAATAAAAAACAATAAACAAATGATAACATACGCATATATTAGGTATCGAAAAAAAGATGTTTCTTTTTTTCCAATTAATAAAACACAGCAAATGAGAAAGAAGATAACTATAAATCCAATAAAAACCGGATTAAAAAGGAGTGGTGCGATTAAGCGAATGAATCCTGTGATCATTTTGATAATACCTCAATTTATTCAAGATCTATGAGCTGATGTTATCACAACATGAGTAAATGTACAATATGATTTATCTCAGTCGAGAAGCCCCACACCTCTTTTCAGTGTTGAGCCATGGCAAAAATCACCCGTCAAGTCTCACGGACGTTCGACTTGAACACTTGACATTGTGGTAAAGATGCTAATCGATGCTGGAAACTGGCATGGGCGGAATGATTCGGGTTTTGCTGGGCATCACGAGTTTATGGATGGAAAAGAATTTAAATTGACAAGATTCGATTTGGAGCAGTACAATAACGTCAGTCTGTAATAAAGGAGTACGTGATGGATTTTACAAGTTTGTTTAATATGCAGGGCATGATGTTCTGCATCCTTGCGCTGGGATGGTATCTCAGGAAGAGCGGGATGATCGATAAGAGCGGGAAGGCTCTGCTCAGCAGTCTCGTGATGAATGTGACGCTTCCCGCGAGCATTGTGAAATCGTTCCAGATGGAGTTCAGTATGAATATTCTGAAGCTGACGCTGGAAGTGATCGTGATCTCGTTTCTGATCCAGATCTTTTCGAATCTTTTAAGCCGTGTGCTGTATCCGGGCTGGAGCGAGGAGAGCAAAAAGGTTTTGCAGTACGCGACGATCGTCTCAAATGCCGGTATCCTCGGAAACGCCATCGCTGAGGGAATCTTCGGAGATCTGGGAATCATGTATGCGGCGGTCTACACGATTCCAACGAGAATCTTCATGTGGTCGGTGGGGCTCACTTATTTTACGGAGGCGCCGACGAAGAAAGAGCTTTTAAAGAAGGTTGTGACACATCCATGTATCATCGGAATCTTTACCGGCATGGTACTTCTGGTATCCCAGTTCCAGCTTCCCGGATTTGTAAACCAGACAGTCCGGACGGTCGCCGGGGCGAACACGTTCTGCGCGATGCTTCTGATCGGGTGTACGCTCGCGGAAATCCCGTTTAAAGAGGTGTTCACGAGAGAAGTTTATTACTACACGTTTATCAGGCTGTTCCTGATTCCTGTCATCGTTCTGGCAGGCTGCCGCCTGTTTCACATTGATCAGCTGATCACAGCGGTCTGTGTGATCCTGTCCGCGATGCCGGCAGCGAGCACGAGCGTTGTTCTCGCGGTCAAATATGGAAAAGACGACCGCCTTGCAACGAAGATCGTTGTCTTTTCGACGGTCGTCTCACTGATCACACTTCCGGTCTGGTGCTATATTCTTACGGTATGATGCAGGAATTTTCTCCGGCAGGACCGGAGAGATAGAACCAGAGGTTCATTCGGATAAATTCATACATGTTGAGCCGGAAATCACGTTTTTTATATGGGATTCCGGCTATTTTCATAGCCTCCAGCATAACCGGATTGGAGTGGCAGCTTCCACATAGGCCGGCAGCATGGTACAGGACGGAGAGGAAGACTTCACTGGCATCATGGGAGCTAAGGCCGAGACGGACTTCCATGAGCCTGACAAAGGCATCACGGCGTGCATGGTAGCTTGTTTTGAAGCTGGCAAGGCGGCATGCAGTGACATGGACCTCGATGATCGTACAGAGGATATCGCTGTAGCGGAGATAGTCACGGTGCGCGTTCAGGACATCTGCCCAGGCAGCAGCCCATTGATCCGGGGTAAATGGTTTCTCATTGGGAAATGCTGCGAACAGATCGTCAAAATAGGACTGCATTTTATCGGAGCAGATCTCAAGATAGATCTCTTCCTTCGTCGTTACATATTTATAAAGGTTTGCCCGCGTCCAGGACAGCTTTCCGGCAATGGTGGAGAGAGTGATCTCCTGGTAGGGGACAGAGCAGAAGAGCTCGTCCGCCGCGGCTTTGATCTCGGCCATTCTGGCCTGTTTCTGTTCTTCACTTCGCGCTCGCACGAAATCTGTCATGGAATTCACCTCCTGAAGGTCTGATGTAGTTCCCGGCGATCAATAGGATCCGGTCGGCCGGTAGAAATCTGAAAGTTAGTTTAAACTGACCGCAGATAGTATGCTATCATCATTATAATTGATTTTCATTCGCTTGACAAGGGAGTGGGCGTATGCTATCATCAAAATAAGTTACAAGATGTTACTTAACGCAGCGGCGGGCGTTGCCGGACCGTGAAAAGTGGACGACGGATCAGCCGGAGAAAAGGCAGGAGTATGATTGGGACGCAGCGGTGAAGACATTCACCGCCCGTGCCGGATCTATTCAGAAAAGGAGAGCAGCATGGATAAGATTAAAAAGAATTTTGGTTTCGGATGTATGCGTTTCCCTATGATTGGGGAGGAGATCGATGAGGCGCAGGTTTCCCAGATGGTGGATTATTTTCTGGATCAGGGATTCAACTACTTTGATACGGCTCACGGCTACATCGGTGAGAGAAGTGAGCTTGCGGTCAAAAACTGCCTGACGAGCCGTTATCCGAGGGAGAGCTACATTCTTACAAATAAGCTGACGGCCGCTTATTTTGGGAAGGAAGAGGACATCCGCCCGTTTTTTGAGTCACAGCTGGAGCGCTGCGGTGTAGACTATTTTGATTTCTATCTGATGCATGCCCAGGGAATGGGAAACTATCCGAAGTTTAAGGAATGTCATGCGTATGAGACGGCTTTAACCTTTAAGGAAGAGGGTAAGATCCGCCACTTTGGAATTTCTTTCCATGATCGCGCGGAGGTCCTTGAGCAGATCTTAACGGAGTATCCGCAGATCGAAGTCGTCCAGATCCAGTTTAACTATGCGGACTTCGACGATCCGGCAGTTCAGGCCGGGAAATGCTATGAGATCTGCAGAAAGCATGGAAAACAGGTGATCGTTATGGAACCGGTCCGCGGCGGAAGTCTTGCAAATCTTCCGGATGATGCGAAGGCAGTCTTTGAGGAGCTTCACGGCGGCAGTCCGGCTACCTACGCGATCCGTTACGCGGCGGGATTTCCGGGTATCATGATGGTCCTTTCTGGAATGAGCAGTCTGGAGCAGATGAAGGAAAATGTGAGTTTCATGAAGGACTTCAGACCCCTTGACGAGAGGGAGATGAAGGCGGTCGAGAAGGTGCGTGAGATCTTCCGCGGAAAGAATCTGATCCCGTGTACCGGATGCCGCTATTGTGTCGACGGCTGTCCGAAGAAGATCTCGATCCCGGATCTGTTTGCGTGCATGAACGCGAAGAAGATCTACCAGAATACAAATTCAAATGTCTATTATGGGATCCATACACGGAACAACGGAAAGGCGTCGGATTGTATCAAGTGCGGAAAGTGCGAGAAGGTATGTCCGCAGCATCTTGAGATTCGCAAGCTGCTCTGTGATGTTGCGGATGTATTTGATGTGAAGGCGTAAAAAGAAGGAGAATGGGACAGGATGGGATTTCGCAGACTGGAAGAGAATCTGATCGATCTGGTGAAGGAGCAGCAGGCAAAGCTGGGATTCCGGCCGGAAGTGATACGGCTTTATTATCCGGTGTCCACACTGAACCACTTTTTTGAGAGTGAGGATACGGCGGAGGAGATGAAGGTGCGTCTGAACGGTTTTGGGGCGCATATGACGGAGACATTGGGAGAAGTCCGCGTGACGGCGAAGGGAGAGCGGTTCTGTTTTCTGATTCCGGAGACCGGAAGTGTCTATGTGCATGAGCAGATGAAAGGGCGGGAATTTATTCAGGATCTGGTGGATCTCGTTGGGACGCATGGATGCAGTCTTGAGAAGATCAGAGAACTCTTCCGTCAGTGGTCCGCAAAGCCGGTGTTTGAGAAGATCGAAGATGGAGATTTCGACTGGGTCTTCTACTTTGCGGATGGGATTCCGGACCGGTATTATTACTGCTTTAAGGACGAGGGCTGTCATCTGATCTACCACCGGTTTTTGCCGGAGGATTACGCGGAATTACAGTAGTTGTAAAAAAAGAATGTCGCGAACAACGAGCCAAAGTCCGCGCTTGCGCGAGACCTTGGCGACTGTCGCGATAACAAGGGGAAACTCGCGAAGCGTGTTTCCCCTTGTTAGGTTAAAAATCTGCCGTTACTGCGTTCGGCTGATGATATAAGGTTAGTTGGTGGCTGTGGAGAGATCAAGCTCTGCAGCTATTTTTTTCAGGGTTTCGGCGGATTCCCGGAGTTTTTCTGCCTCATCTGTGTCCAGTGAGATCGGAACGTGGGTCTCGATCCCGTTGAGTCCTACGATCGCCGGCATGCTGAGGGAGATGCCACTGATCCCGTATTCTCCATGCATCATGGAGGAGATCGGGAGAATGGAGCGTTCGTTGCGGATGATGCACTCACAGATCCGTTTGACGCTCATGGCGATCCCGTAGTAGGTGGCCTGTTTTTTGGAGATAATGTCGTAGGCGCTGTTTTTTACCTCTTCGGCGATGCGGTCCATGGCTGCATCATGGTTATAGTGACCGCGCATCTCACAGAAGGTGTTTAGCGGGATTCCGGACACGTTGGTGCTGCTCCACGCGGCGATCTCGCTGTCGCCATGTTCACCGATGATGAAGGAGTGGACGCTGCGGCTGTCGACACCCAAATGTTCACTTAAAGCATATTTTAAGCGGGCAGTGTCTAAGACCGTGCCGGAACCGATGACACGGTTTTCCGGGAAGCCGGAGAGCTTCAGGGCCGTGTAGGTCAGGATGTCTACCGGGTTGGAGACGATGAGGAGAATGCCCTGAAAGTCCCGTTTGGAGATCTCCGGAATGATGCTTTTATAGATGGCTACGTTTTTATGGACGAGATCCAATCTTGTTTCGCCGGGTTTCTGATTGGCGCCGGCGGTGATGATAATGATGGCGGAGTCGGCGATGTCATCGTAGGTTCCGGCATAGATCTTCATCTGACCGGCGAAGGGGATCCCGTGGGCGATATCCTTTGCCTCGCCGTCGGCTTTCGCTTCGTTGGCGTCTAAAAGGACGAGCTCGGAGAAAAGGCGGCTCTGCATAAGAGTGAAGGCAGTGGCGGAGCCAACGAAACCGCAGCCGATGATCGCTGCTTTTCTTGGATTGATGGTCTGAGTCATATGGGGTACCTCCTGTATTTGCAAAATGGTGTTGGTTTGGTAACTGTTCAGTAGGTCTGCGCACTCGCTGCGCTGACCGTAATAAAACACAGGCTTGAAGGCAAAAATCCCATCGGCGAAGCCGATTTGGAATGGATTTTTGCATGTAACTGTGAGGCACTGAACAGTTACTTGGTTTGTTATGCGATGGGCTTAGTATAGCATAACCAAAATAAAATGTATGTTGTATATACAACAAAAATGGAAGAAATTGTTAAAAAAATA
>CAKRNI010000142.1 GCA_934370915.1 uncultured Lachnospiraceae bacterium | reverse complement strand
GCCAATGAGCAGTGCGGATTTGTGATGCCGATGAAGGAAAATAAGGAAGAAAAAGAAGATTAATATAGTGAGATCAAGATCCGGCAGGGTGCCCAGAAGAGGCTCTGCCGGATATTTGCCGTAAACAAATGGTACAAATTCAATTGTTCAAACTTCCAAAACGTGATAAGAACTTGACAATTTATTTCGATTTATCTTAATTATCCGAAAAAGTCTTGAAATTCTGGAAATATCGTGTTACAATTTAATCGATCAAATATTATTCGTACGATATCAGAAAGTAAAGGAGGTTTTCGGAAATGAGTGTTGAATTATTGGATAAGACCAGAAAAATAAACAAACTGCTCCACAACAACAATTCGCACAAGGTCGTATTTAACGACATCTGTAAAGTTTTAAGCGAAATTTTGCTGTCGAACATTCTCGTGATCAGCAAGAAAGGAAAAGTCCTGGGTGTCAGCATCTGTCCTGGTGTTGACGAGATCCATGAGTTGATTGAGGACAAGGTGGGCGGCTATGTCGATAAAATGTTTAACGAACGCCTCTTAAGTGTCCTCTCCACCAAGGAAAACGTAAACCTTGCGACGCTCGGTTTCGCTGAGGAGAATGTTAAGAAATATCAGGCAATCATCGCTCCGATCGATATCGCTGGCGAGCGCCTCGGAACATTATTCATGTATAAATCAGATGAGCAGTATGATATCGATGATATTATCCTCTGCGAGTATGGAACAACAGTTGTCGGTCTTGAGATGATGCGCTCCGTAAATGAGGAGAACGCTGAGGAGACAAGAAAAGTCCAGATCGTAAAATCCGCGATCAGCACGTTATCTTTCTCCGAGCTGGAAGCGATTACCCATATCTTCGAGGAGCTTGACGGAAACGAGGGAATTCTCGTAGCCAGCAAGATCGCTGACAGAGTCGGAATCACCCGCTCCGTTATCGTAAACGCGCTCCGCAAATTTGAGAGCGCCGGAGTAATCGAGTCCCGTTCTTCCGGCATGAAGGGAACCTACATCAAAGTCTTAAACGATGTGGTATTTGATGAATTAAAAGCCTTAAAGGCAGTGAATACAAAATAAGACAGGGAGACCTGAAAAAGGCATGGCTGAATGGAAAGCTGTGCCTTTTTTTGCAGTTCATCCATGTGACGCACAGAGGAACTGTAAAAAAATAAAAAAAATTAAAAAAATGCTTGCAGTGAAAAATGACTTATGATATAGTGAAAAAGCTGATATTATGCACGTTTGCGGATTCTGCGAGTGGTGCCTGAGAAGTTCAGGTGTTCGTGGAAGTAAGATGCAGGCGGAAGAAAACAACCAAATGGAGGAAAAGAACATGAGCGTAATTTCAATGAAACAGCTTCTGGAAGCCGGCGTACATTTCGGTCACCAGACAAGAAGATGGAACCCGAAAATGGCACCGTACATCTACACAGAGAGAAACGGTATCTACATCATCGACCTTCAGAAATCTGTAGGTAAAGTTGATGAGGCTTACAAGGCAGTTGCTGATATCGCAGCTGAGGGCGGCACAATCCTTTTCGTAGGTACAAAGAAGCAGGCTCAGGACGCTATCAAGACTGAGGCAGAGCGTTGCGGAATGTACTACGTAAACGAGAGATGGCTTGGCGGTATGCTTACAAACTTCAAGACCATCCAGTCCAGAATCGCAAGATTAAAAGCAATCGAGAAGATGTCTGAGGACGGAACCTTCGACGTACTTCCGAAGAAGGAAGTTATCGAGTTAAAGAAAGAGTGGGAGAAGCTTGAGAAGAACCTTGGCGGTATCAAGGAAATGAAGAAGATCCCGGACGCTATCTTTATCGTAGATCCGAAGAAGGAAAGAATCTGTGTACAGGAAGCTCACACACTTGGAATCACTCTGATCGGTATCGCTGATACAAACTGCGATCCGGAAGAACTCGACTATGTAATTCCGGGTAACGACGACGCTATCAGAGCCGTTAAGCTTATCGTTTCCAAGATGGCAGATGCTGTCATCGAGGCTAAGCAGGGCGAGGCTGAGGAAGCAGAAGCAGCTGAGGAGAACGCAGAGGCTTAAGTTGTTATAAGGAATCCAAGGAGGTGCTGTCAGTGGCAGCACCTTCTTCCGAAAAGACACGTTTTGATTCTTAAATATGATTCGGAGGAAATGAAACATGGCAGCAGTTACAGCTAAAATGGTAAAAGATTTAAGAGAAATGACAGGCGCCGGAATGATGGACTGTAAGAAAGCCCTTTCCGCTACAGATGGCGATATGGACAAAGCTGTTGAGTTCTTAAGAGAAAAAGGACTTGCAGGTGCTGAGAAGAAAGCCGGAAGAATCGCAGCTGAGGGTATCGTTGACACGGCTATGGCAGCAGACGAGAAGAAAGCTGTTATCGTTGAGGTTAACGCTGAGACAGACTTCGTTGCTAAGAACGCTAAGTTCCAGGCATACGTAGCTCAGGTTGCAGCTCAGGCTCTTACAACAACAGCAGCAGATATGGATGCATTTATGGAAGAAAAATGGACAGCTGATGACAGCCTTACAGTTAAAGAGGCTCTTTCTTCCCAGATCTCCATTATCGGTGAGAACATGAGCATCCGTCGTTTCAAACAGGTTGCAGAGGAGAACGGTTTTGTATCTTCCTACATCCATGCAGGCGGAAGAATCGGTGTTCTTCTTGATGTTCAGACAGACGTTGTTAACGATGCTGTTAAAGAGATGGCGAAAAACGTATGTATGCAGGTAGCTGCTCTTAATCCGAAGTACACAAATCGTGATGAAGTAAGCGCTGACTACATCGAGCATGAGAAATCCATCCTTATGGCTCAGATCCAGAACGATCCGAAGGAAGCTTCCAAGCCGGAGAAGGTTATTCAGGGTATGATTCAGGGACGTATCAACAAAGAGATGAAAGAGATCTGCCTCTTAGATCAGGTTTACGTAAAAGCAGAGGACGGCAAGCAGTCCGTAGCTCAGTACGTAGCACAGGTTGCTAAAGAGAACAGCGCTAACATCGAGATCAAGAGCTTCGTTCGTTTCGAGACTGGTGAAGGTCTTGAGAAGAAGAATGAGGACTTTGCAGCTGAGGTTGCAGCTCAGATGGGAAAATAATCTGAAAACTGTATAGTTTTCTGTAAGCCGATCACTGGGCGCCGGAGAGTTACTCCGGTGTCTGGGGTCGGCTTTTTCTTATTACGATGGAAAATCTGAGATTCTGAATTGTGGTTTGCAGGGAGCAATGGTATAATAATAAAATAGCGCATATATTTGATGAAAGAAGCAGCATAAGGAGGAACTTTTGATGTATATCACCTGTCTTGATTTAGAGGGAGTATTGGTGCCGGAGATCTGGATCGCATTTGCTGAGGCGAGCGGGATCCCGGAGCTTAAAAGAACGACGAGAGATGAGCCGGACTATGACAAACTGATGAACTGGAGACTTGGAATCTTAAAGGAACATGGACTGGGATTGAAAGAAATTCAGGAGACAATCGAGAAGATCGATCCGCTTCCGGGCGCGAAGGAGTTTTTAGATAAGCTTCGCGACCTTGGCCAGGTCATCATTATCAGTGATACATTCACACAGTTTGCGAAACCGCTTATGAAAAAGCTTGGCTGGCCGACGATCTTCTGCAATTCTCTGGAAGTTGCTCCGGACGGGGAGATCACGGGCTTTCAGATGCGGATTGAGAAGTCCAAATATACGACGGTGAAGGCACTTCAGTCCATCGGATTTGAGACGATCGCCAGTGGAGACAGCTACAATGATCTGGGAATGATCAAAGCCAGCAAGGCAGGATTCTTATTCCGAAGCACGGAACAGATCAAGAAGGATAACCCGGAGATCACGGCGTTTGAGACGTATGATGAGCTGTTTGCGGCGATCAAAAAGGAGATGGAAGAGTAGTTTGCATGTTGCTGGCATTGGCGCGAACAAAAAGTTTGTCTGACCGGTAGAAAGTACAGGAGTGCCGGTTAAAAGAAAGGACCACTGAAATAAAAATGGAGAAATCCTACGAGAAAGTCATTGAATATGTAAAACATGGAATCGGAAGCGGGGAGATCCAGGCGGGGGAGAAGCTTCTTCCGGAGCGGGAACTCGCCCAGAAGCTGGAGATCAGCCGGAATTCTGCGAGAGAAGGACTCCGTATCCTGGAAAACATGGGGGTTCTGGAGAGCCAGCAGGGCGCCGGAAATTATATCTCCGGGAATTTTGATGTAATCCTGACGGAGATGCTGTCGTTTATGTATATCTTAAAGAAGATCGACGTGGATAAGATCACAGAATTCCGCTCGACCCTCGAGTGGGGAGCTCTTGAGACTGGCGTCCGACAGGCAACTGAGGACCAGCGCCGGAAAATGATGACGTATCTTGACAATCTGGAGCAGGCGGAGACGGAGGAAGAGCGTGTCCGTTGGGATAAGGCGATCCATTATCTTCTCATTGAAACATCCGGAAACTTCTGCATGCTGGCAAACTATAAGGCACTTAATAAGATCATGGACGAGTATATTCCTAAGATGCGTGGAAGGATCATAGAAGGAATGCACAGTGAGCAGTTCTTAAGCCGTGCCCACAGGACCCTTGCGGAAGGCTTTTCGGAGGGAAATATCGAGAAGGCGAGAGAGGGACTGAAGCTGCATTTCCATTATATTTACCAGTATATGTGATGCTGAGCTGATAGAAAAAAGCCCCCAATTCATGACAAATCAGCGTTTCGCTGTTGCTGGAACATGAGCAGATAACCAAAAGCGTACTGCAACCGTGGAATGATAAGTTATCTATCACAGATTGCAGGGATCAAGTATAGATTGAGTGTAAAAGGAACTTTTGACACAAGTTTAACAGGCTTGACAAAAGTCAAACAATCTGTGTGAAAATCGTGCAAAGAAAAACAAAAAGTCTTGACAAAAAATAGAGACAGTAATATGATTGTATCAGAAAAAATACACTGCTTGCGAGAAAGCAGTTATTTTTAAAACAGAATCGGTTCTACCAATATTTAATTACAAAACAACAATGTGCGCATAAAAAACACAAATGTTCACATTGTTTTAAAAATACCAACATTGGTACTACCAATACAAATGAAAATCAATTGCACAAAAAGCCCGCTGCCAGCAAAACAAAAAGGCAGCCGCAGAGCAGACTGGAGGGGGAATATGGCAAACATCACACTTCCATACGGAAGAGAAATGAAGACGGTCTGTATTCCGGACGAGCGGTTAAGGGGAGTTCTTGTTTCCGGTGCCCATGGATTTCATGCTGAGAAACCGGAGCAGGAGATCGTGAGGGAAGCGATGGAGCATCCGATGGGATCCGCCCGCCTGAGAGACCTTGCCAGAGGAAAAGAAAATATCGTACTGATCGCCAGCGACCATACAAGACCGGTTCCGAGCAGAGTGATCTTCCCGGAGATGTTGAGGGAAATCAAAGAAGGAAATCCTGATGCGAAGCTCACGGTCCTCATCGCCACCGGATTTCACCGGGAGACGACGAGAGAGGAACTGGCAGATAAATTCGGGGAAGAGTATCTGGACCGGGACGATATCCGGTTTGTGGTACATAAGAGTCATAACGATGACGAGATGAAGGAGATGGGAGTTCTCCCGTCCGGCGGAATCTTAAAGGTCAACCGGATCGCCGCGGAGGCGGATCTTTTGATCTCCGAGGGCTTTATCGAACCTCACTTCTTCGCAGGATTTTCCGGCGGACGAAAGAGTGTTCTTCCGGGCGTCTCCAGCGCCCAGACGGTTATGTCAAACCACTGTTCGAAATTTATCGACAGTCCGTTCGCAAGAACAGGAATCCTGGACGGAAATCCGATCCATAAGGATATGCTGTTCGCGGCAGAGACATTAAAGCTTGCCTTTATCGTCAATGTGGTTCTCGATGAAAATAAGAAAGTCATCCGTGCCTATGCCGGTGATTTCAATAAAGCCCACAGAGAGGGCTGCGAATTTGTCGATAAGCTCTCCGGAGTCGACGCAATTCCGGCGGACATCGTGATCTCCACAAACGGCGGTTACCCGTTAGACCAGAACATCTACCAGTCGGTAAAGGGAATGACAGCGGCGGAAGCCACCTGTAAGCCCGGCGGTGTGATCATCATGGTGGCTGAGTGCGGACAGGGTCACGGAGGTCAGTCCCTCTACGATACCTTCGCAGGCGGAAAAGACAAGGCCGCGATCATGAAGCAGTTCCTGGACACTCCGATGGAGAAGACGATCCCGGATCAGTGGGAAGCACAGATCCTCTGCAGGATCCTCTTAAAACACAAGGTGATCATGGTCACCGGAGCTCCGGAATCCATGGTGCGGGATATGCAGATGGATTACGCTAAGAGTGTTGAGGAAGCCATCAAGATGGCGGACGCGTATTTAGGAAAACAGGAAGCCGGAATCACCGTGATCCCGGACGGCGTGTCCGTGATCGTGAGAAAAGCGGCGGAGTCATAAAAAACCAACAAACACGAAAATTTGAAGAATTCATACATTTCAGAATATATGAGAATGAGAAGAGGAGAAAACAAACATGGCAAAGAAGTATAATCAGGTAACGCCTGAGATCCTGGAACAGTTCAA
>CAKRNI010000141.1 GCA_934370915.1 uncultured Lachnospiraceae bacterium | reverse complement strand
CCGGACAAAGAGGTTATGATGCAGTTCAAGAACATTCCGGCGTCCAACACATGTGATGTAATGGGAAGAAACGCGGCGATGAATCCGAGAATCCACCTTGTAAGCCAGCCGAAAGAGCAGATGGCAGTCGGACCGGCACTCACCGTTAAGGCAAGAGGCGGTGACAACCTTGCTCTTCACGCAGCGTTAAACATCGCGCAGGAAGGCGACTTCATCGTAGTATCCAACGAAGAGGATGATACTCGTTCCCTTATGGGCGAGATCATGATGGCTTATCTTCGCTTTGACAGAAAGATCGCCGGTATCGTTCTCGACGGACCGATCCGTGATATCGATGAGATAGGCAAATGGGATTTCCCTGTATACTGTACAGGTACAACACCGGGCGGTCCATACAAAGAGGGACCGGGCGAAGTTAACGTACCGGTATCCTGCGGCGGAGTCAGCGTAAACCCGGGTGATATCATCCTGGCTGATCCGGATGGCGTTATCGTTATCCCGAGAAAGGACGCAGCCCAGATCTTAGAGGATGCGAAGAAGTTCCAGGCAGCAGATGAGAGCAAGCTTGCAGCTGCAAAGAACGGCACAGCAAAGAGAGAATGGGTCGAGAAGACTCTCGCTGCAAAAGAGTTCGAGATCATCGATGACGTTTACGAGCCGTAATCCAGATCATATACTGACAGTTCTCCATTCATTCATTTCATAATGAAGACCCCTATACTTTATGTTTGTTATACCCCAAACCTTATTTTGCGAAAAGCAGACCAGGGACAGGAAGCTCAACCTGTCCCTGATCTGCTTTTTACATTTTATGACACAGGTGTCTGAAAACACGAGAGTAAATGTGAAAAGCCGATCGTAAAAGTAAAGAAAACAATAGTTACATAACAATGATTTTTTGTTAAAATAGAAGAAATACATTGTTTGTATTTGGAAAAGAACAGAGATACAATATGTACATAAAGAGATTGGGCCAATCAATAGAAATCAAATGCTACATCCAAATTATCAAAAGAAAAATATTTTACGGGGGTACATATGACAGTTGCGTCTCTATTTAGCGACATGATTCTCATCGGCGTGTTCATGCTCGCAGGATTTTTTGTAAGAGAAATCGTGAAACCTATCCAGAAGCTGTTCCTTCCGGCTTCCCTGATCGGAGGACTTCTGGCACTGATCCTTGGTCAGCAGATGCTTGGCCTTGTTGAAATTCCGGAGTCTTTCTCAAAATTCTCTAACGTCCTGATCGCTCCGATCATGGCAGCATTGTTATTCGGCGTTACGATCAACCGAAAAAAGGTAGTTGGTTACCTTGATTATATCTGTGTGGAGCAGGGAATCTACGGTATGCAGATGGCAGTCGGCGCTGCTCTTGGAGCACTGCTCGCGGTGCTCTGGCCGGGTCTTCCGAAGGGATGGGGCACCATGGGTGTGTTCGCGTTCCAGGGAGGTCACGGAAACGCAGGTGCAGCAGGACAGACGTATGAGAATCTCGGCATTCCGGAAAATCTGTCTGTCGGAATGGTCCTTGCTACCTTTGGCCTGATCATGGCTATGTTAGTCGGCATGATTGTCGTAAACATCGGTGTAAGAAAAGGCTGGACAAAATTCGTTAAGGATGCGCAGAAACAGCCAGACTGGTACTATGGCGGAGTCCTTCCGGAGGAAAAGAGAAGTTCCATCGGCAGCACCGTGACAAGCTCCATCGGTATCAATCACCTTGCGCTTCAGGGCGGCTGGCTTCTCGCGGCGGTTTACGCAGGCCGTCTTCTGATCAAGGCCGTCGGCCTTGTATGGCCGGGTGTCAGCGTTCTTCCAACCGTTATTCAGGGTATCCTCGGCGGAGCGATTATCTGGAATCTCGCGAAGGCAGTCAAACTTGACCGATACATTGATGTAAAGACCATCAAGCATGTCAGCGGATTTTTACTTGAGGTCGTTGTCCTCACAGCGATGGCAACACTCGATATCGAACTCATCAGTACATACATTGTGCCGATCGTGATCTACACAGCGATCTGCTGTGCTCTGACCCTTGCGATGTCTCTTGGCTTCTGCAAGCTGTTCTGCAAAGAAGAATGGTTTGAAAAAGCATTGATGGCATTCGGAGTAGGTACAGGAAACACGGCGACAGGTCTTGCACTTGTCCGTGCCGTTGACCCGGATTCCAACTCCAGCGCACCGGATAACCACGGTATTTACAGCGCGGTTATGTGCTGGAAGGAAGCTTTCGCAGGTCTCGTTCCGATGTGGACCATGTCCGGAATCGGAATGACCGTTGGTGTCGGCGGAGCGATGTTCGCGATCTGCATCATCGTAGGCTGCATCTTATTTGTTCGTCCGAATAGAAAAACAGCATAAAATTGAAAACCTTTGCGGGGCAGAGCGGGAACGCTCTGCCCTGCAATTTTATATGTAACAGGAAATTCCGAGGAATTCCCTGTTACATATAAAGGCACTGACGTGCCAAAGATGCGCACTCGCGCGAAGATGTAGACTGTCGCAAGCGACCGCGCGAGGCGCGAGAATGTGCCAAGGCACATTCTTTTTTATATCGCGTGTCCGAATGCAACTAAAAAGAATCCTCAACAATAATATGACCGGCAGGATCGTAGAGAGTGAATTTGCGAATCTGTACAATGACCTGACCAGAGATATATTTTATAGTGGATTCATGAAAAAATGTCTCAAAATACCTGGATCCTGTTCGGGCATCCTGAGCGATCGCAAGATGATTGAACTCAGAATTAGAAGTCTTTTCAAAAAGAATGTAGTCACTTTTGAGTTTGGAATGGATGAGTTCCGGATTAAAATGAATAATAGCGTCTGTATAAATTAAAGAAGTTAAATTCTCATATGAAAAGCTTTCATACCGATCTTTGATCAGGGGATAAAAAATACTGGATTTTACAGAAGAGTCGGTAAAAGAAGAATTTTTGATATGACGAAGAAGACCTTTTAAATTGACGGTTTTATTATTTTTATCCTGCCAAAATTGTATCAGTTGAAGATCCTTTAATTTGTGAAGACCAAGAAGATGTGGAAAATTCTCCTCTCGATAGTGGACAGTCAACTGTGTCTGATTTGAAAACGTATATTCCACCCGGCAATTTTTCAGCCGCATATAGTCATTGTATTTTTCCAATAAAATATCCATAGGCATCCCAATCCGATCATAAAAAAGAATGTGTCTCAGCACATTAGAATTTTTGATGTGTCAATAGATGATATGAAAACAGCTCCTGACGAAATCAGGAGCTACAAGTATCTTTTGTGTGGTTCATTTGTTTTCGGCGAAATGCCTATTCGGGAGAGCGAACCAACTCTCAATGGGAACTCCAGTCATGAGCCGAAAGACCATAACCTTCTTTGTTCGTATTTATCATAACATGTTGTGACAATAATTTCAAGAAATATCGCAGCTGTTATGCATAAACACGGAATCTTTGGAAACATGTTTCCCACCTTGCAAACCCCGGAAAACTATGTTATGATATCATGTGATTTCGTCTGCGTCCATGCTGGATGCGGGCATATGTGCGGTGAGTCTGGAACCAAAGATCGGAATGATGGGCGAAGAACGTGAAAGAGCAGCGGGAAGTTCTGATTCTGGACAGGCAAAAGAACATAGAAGGAGAAATGATATATGAAATGGAAGAAATTTACGCTTGAGACGACCACGGACGCGGTGGATTATCTCGGAAGTATGTTTGATGATATCGGAATCGAGGGAATGGAGATCGAGGATAACGTACCGCTTACCGAAAGCGAGACGAAGGGAATGTTCATCGATATTCTCCCGGAGCTTCCGCCGGATGACGGTACCGCGAGAGTCAGCTTCTATTTAGATGAGGACGAGGATACGGAAGAGAAGTTAAAGGCTGTCCGTGAGGGGCTTGAGGAGATCCGCCAGTTCGTGAATATCGGTACCGCGAAGATCACAGAGTCCGAGACGGACGATAAGGACTGGATCAACAACTGGAAACAGTACTTCAAACCGTTTACGGTTGACCATATCCTGATCAAGCCGACGTGGGAGGAGATCCCGGAAGAGCATAAGGACAAGCTCCTGATCCAGATCGATCCGGGAACCGCGTTCGGAACCGGAAAGCACGAGACGACACAGCTCTGTATCCGTCAGCTTGAAAAGTATGTAAGGCCGGGCGTAAAGGTCCTTGACCTCGGAACAGGAAGCGGAATCCTCGGAATCGCCGCGTTAAAGCTTGGTGCGGAGTATGTATTTGGAACGGATCTCGATGAGAACGCCATCACCGCAGTCCATGAAAATCTGGCAGCCAACGATATCCCGGAGGAGAAGTTCGGTGTGATCCAGGGAAATATCATCGACGATAAGGCGACACAGGATGCAGCGGGATATGAGTGCTACGATATTGTTGTGGCAAACATTCTTGCAGACATTATCATCATGATCCAGAAACAGGTTCCGTTCCACTTAAAGAAAGGTGGAATCTTCATCAGCTCCGGAATTATTGATATGAAGGAACAGGCCGTCCGCGAAGCGCTTGAGGCGAACGATGCCTTCGAGATCATCGAAGTGACAAGACAGGGCGAGTGGGTATCCTTCACAGCGAGGAAGAAATAGTGTACCATTTTTTTACGGAAACAGAATTTTTTACAGAGTCGGAGGCCGTGATCACCGGTCCCGATGTGAATCATATTAAGAACGTGCTGCGGATGAAACCGGGTGAAAAGCTCCTGTTAAGTGACGGTAAGGGCACAAACTGTCTCTGTGAGATTACGGAGCTTTTCCCGGATAAAGTCCTTGCGAAGATCCTGCCGGAGGAAGTGGACGATACGGAGCTTCCAGTGAAGGTGACCCTGTATCAGGGACTTCCGAAAGCGGATAAGATGGAATTTATCATCCAGAAATGTGTAGAACTGGGTGTCACAAAGATCGTTCCGGTGGATACAGACCGCGCGGTGGTGAAGCTTGACGCAAAAAAAGAGGAAGCGAAGAGAAAACGCTGGTACGGGATCTCCGAGAGTGCGGCAAAACAGTCAAAGCGCATGATCGTTCCGGAGATCGGAAATGTGATGAAATTTAAGGCAGCCATAGAGGCAGCAGCCCAGGATGACCTGGCGATCATTCCCTACGAGGATTCCGAGAGTCTTCCGGGAGCGGGCGGAATGGCGCTTACGAGAGAACTCATCGGAAGCTTAAAACCGGGGCAGAGTCTGTCCATTTTTATCGGACCGGAAGGTGGATTTTCGGACGGGGAAGTAGAGCTTGCGATGCAGTCCGGGGTGAAACCGGTGACGCTCGGAAAGAGAATCCTCAGAACAGAGACGGCCGGAATGTTTGTGATGGCGGCTGTGGGGCTGTTGCTGGAATAAAGAAGCAAAAATTTCAGTGCAGACCGAAGCAAAATTCAGGATGAGTTTTTAATTATAACTGTGAATAACTGAACGGTTACAAAAAAGTTGAAAATAGCATTATGCTATAAATAGTAAATTTTAAGAAGTAAAAAGACCGGTATCATAAATATGGAGAATGTTTTGCCGGTCCAGACTGGGAGTAAATAAAACTCATGGAAAAGAGAGAAGTTTATTTTGATAACTCCGCGACGACCCGCGCTTTTGATGAAGTGCGCGATATCGTCTCGGAGACAATGACCGTGGACTACGGCAATACGTCCTCCAGACACATGAAAGGCGTGGAGGCGGAAAATTACATTAAGACTGCCCGGGAGGAGATCGCGAAGACTTTAAAAGTGAAGGATAAGGAGATCCTTTTCACTTCCGGCGGAACCGAGTCCAACAATCTGGCGCTGATCGGAACGGCGCTCGCGAATAAGCGTGCCGGAAACCACATTATCACCTCCTGCGTGGAACATGCGTCCATCTACAATACGACAGCGTTCCTCGAGGAGCTTGGATTCCGTGTGACCTACCTGCCGGTGGACCACAACGGACATGTATCCTTAGACGCGCTCCGGGAAGCAATTTGCGATGATACGATCCTTGTGTCCGTCATGTATGTAAACAACGAGATCGGAGCCGTAGAGCCCATTGAGGAGATCGCAAAGATTATAAAAGAGAAAAAGCCGTCCGTTTACTTCCATGTGGACGCGATCCAGGCTTACGGTAAATACGTGATCCGTCCGAAGAAACAGGGGATCGACCTTTTATCTGCCAGCGGGCATAAAATCCACGGCCCAAAGGGAACCGGCTTCCTTTATATTGATGAGAAGGTAAAGATCAAACCGATCATCTACGGAGGCGGGCAGCAGAAAGGCATGCGTTCCGGTACGGAGAATGTTCCGGGATGCGCAGGTCTCGGACTTGCGGCAAAGATGGTCTACACCGATCATGATGCAAAGATTGACAAGCTCTATGGGATCAAGGAACGCATGGTGAAAGGTCTTCAGGCAATGGACGGCGTTACAGTCCATGGCCTTACCGGCCGGGACAGCGCTCCGCAGATTGTTGCGGCAGGCTTTGAGGGCGTGAGGGCAGAGGTACTGCTCCATGCGCTGGAGGATAAGGGAATCTATGTTTCTTCCGGCTCCGCATGCTCCTCCAACCATCCGGGTGTGTCAGGAACCTTAAAGGGGATCGGCGTGAAGGATTCCCTGCTGGATTCCACGCTTCGCTTCTCCTT
>CAKRNI010000140.1 GCA_934370915.1 uncultured Lachnospiraceae bacterium | reverse complement strand
CAAGGTGGAACGATTACAGGCGGAGTGAATGGTTTAAGACACGCTCACCTTAATGAAATCAACTTGTCAGGCGGAACGATTACAGGTGGGGCTGATAAGCCCGATGTTTATATGGCACGAGAAATAAATGTCAGCGAAACTGCAAACTTCACGGTTGAGGGAAATTTCCCGTTCAAATCTATGCATATCGAAAGTGCATATTCGAAAAATGAAATCGATTTTACAAAGGCAACGGTAACAGGAGATAAAAAGATTTTGATCAGCTCTCCGCTGGATGCCAATACCAAAGAGTCGTATGTGAAACTTTTCAAGGCATCGACCTCAAATTATCAGAATCTCATCAAACATATTGAGCTGACTGGCGGATCTAATCCGATCTGCGTAGTTTATAACGCAAATCCGGTCTCTGAAGATCCGACAACCACTGAGATTTATGCGTTCAGCGCACCGAATCTTTATACAGTTCATGTGAAGTATTATACTGGAAAAGATGAAGCGGATTCATTTTATGATGAATATCTTCTGAATCTCAATGATGGCAATCGGAGCTACTTAGGCAATATCAGTTTACCGGATGGCAAAGATTGTAAGGTATGGAGGTATAAAGAAAATTCAAACAGGAATGGCACTGCGGCAGATGTTACAAAAAAGGTTAATGAACTTGTTAATGGAGAACTGTATCCAATGAGCATGGTCTCTGAAATTGAACTTTACGCAGGTTATAGTGTTTCTATCGATGCGTCAGTATCCGAAGAAGATATTACTAAGGAATCAGCTATCATAAAAGGAAATACAGCCGGAACAACTGTATATTACACAAATAAATCTGACTACCAGATATATACAGGTGAAGAACTCAGAAACGCAGCCAAAAGTACAAAAACACAGAGTGATTTCACGCCGGTTATAGTAGAGAAAGATGGCACATTTTCAATTCCACTCACAGGCCTCGATCCGCTGAAGGAATATACCTATTATTTAGTCGCAGAAAATTCCAATATGGATGTTTCTGATAGCTGTGCAGTAACATTCACCACAAAAGCCCGTGTTCTGACGGCAGCTGATTTTCAGATTGTAGGTGATAGGGAATTCACATACGAGAATAATGGCGCTACACATACAGTAACAGTAAAACCAGCGGCGAGAAATGAAGAATTATTTGACATCGATTTCGTTGTATACAAAATGAAAAAAGGAGAAGAATATACCGGAAGTTATCTCCAGCCGCAGGCAGCAGCGGGAACATATGGCATATATGTAACTACCAAATCGATGAAAAGTGGCATTGAGCAGGCTCAATACTTATTAATTGGGGATATGACGATCAAGAAAGCGAAGTTTAATCCAATGTGGTTTAATACCGTAGACTCGATCACATATGGAACTGAGGAATATGAGAGTTTAAAACCAAGGATAAAAGATGAGTATAATGGCGTTGGAGGTCCGGCAGTTACTGAGTATGGTCAGATTGAATATAAGCTTTATAACGATAGTGAGTTAACTCAAGAAGTTTCAAGAAATTCCGATGGTTATTATGATTCATCTCCAGATATGAACCAGGAGTATGCAACTTATTATATGGGAGTCACCAGCACTGGTGGAGACAATGTGGAGCCGCAGAAAACCCCTGTATTGGTAGGAACACAGATCACTGTTAAGCGTGCCACAAATACAATTTCCATAACATCATGCCCGGATATCCGCTACGGAGAAACACCGAAGCCGGAGCTCACGGCAGCGGACACCACAGGAGAGATTAAATACACCTACAGCAGCACCGAGAATGGCGAATATACAGACTGGAATGAAAAAAACAAACCTGGAACATGGTATGTAAAGGCAACCGTAAGCCAGAGCCGGAATTACAAGAAAGCGGAAAGCACCCCGGTCGCATTTACAGTCTCCAAAGCGCGGCTCGTTCCTTCTGTAAACACGCTCCAGTCAAAGACCTATGATGGAGGTACAAGCGCTGAAGGAACACTCACCCTCAGCTCCGCTGACGGAAAAACGATCCTCTCAGAGGATGCGGCGGCATTAGAGGCAAAGGGAACCTTTACATGGACATCCGAGGACGCTGGAACAAACACTGTGAATGTTACAGGCATTGCGTTGGATTCCCAGTTTGGGGATCGCTATGAACTTACAACGAGTGAGCTTTCCAAAGTCTCCTGCAGCGGTGCAAAGATCAAAAATGCCAAAATTCAGAATGTTTCTGTACGGCAGATGATGGAATTGACCTACAATGGGAAGGAACAGAAGCCGGAAGTCGCGGCAACAGGAAGTACGATCGGTGGCACAGCTATCACCTTCCGCTACGGCCTCACCGCAGAACAGGCCGCAGACGAAACGCAGGCATTAAAAAATGCTCCTGCCTTCACAGACGCTGGTACCTATACGGTGTACTACACTGCATCTGCAGCAAATCATGATTCCGTATCCGGCAGCTTTGAAATCAAGATCAAAAATGCCTCGATCACAGGCGTCGATGCAGCCGGATATACAGGAACCTACGACGGGCACTCTCACGGAATTAAAATCACCCTTACCGGAAAAGCTGAAAACGGTGAGATCCTTTATGGTGAGTCCGAAGATAACTGCACGCTCACAGAAAGCCCTGTATACAAGAACACAGGCAGCTATACCGTCTACTACACGGTGACAAAGAAAAACTTTGACACTATAAGCGGCTCCGCAACCGTTGCGATCACCCCGGCACAGCTCACTGTGACGGCAGAATCAAGAAATGTAACCTATAAGGACGAACCGCCGGTATACAGCAGCACGTTCGAAGGTTTCGTAAACGGAGAAAACACAGAAGTCCTCGGCGGAACGTTTTCTTACGAGTGCGCTTATGCGGCCGGCAGCGATGTGGCTGAGTACGAGATCATTCCGTCGGGACTTACCGCTGAAAACGGAAATTATGAGATCACATATCTGCCGGGCAGATTGACTGTAGTTCAGGCAAAACCGAAATTTGAACTTCGAAATCCGGCTGAGTTAAACCGCGCCTATGACGCGAAGAACACCGCGCCGGAGACATGGACGGACAGCGATGGAAACGTGACCGTGACGATCAAAAAGGGCAGCGAGATCTTAACGGAAGCGCCGATGAATGCCGGAACCTACACGGTGGAAGTTCATACGGAAGCCGGAAAGAACTACGAGGCTGGAAGCCAGACATTCTCCTTTGAGATCAAAAAAGCTCCGCTCAGCGTAAAAGCAGTGGATCAGAATGTCACAGTCGGAGATGCGATTCCGGAGTACACAGTCCTCTACGAAGGATTTGCAGGAACAGATACCGCGGATGTGCTGAACGGCAGCCTGCAGTTTACCTGTGAATATGCGCCAGACAGCGCGGCGGGTGATTACGCGATACAGCCGTCCGGTCTGACATCTGGAAATTACGAGCTCCTCTTTGAGAACGGAACACTTCACGCAGTCCGCAGAGCAAGCAGCGGATCCGATGATTCCGACAATTCCGGCGGTTCCGGCAGCACAAAGAACCCGGCGGCAACGAACTTTGGAAAGAATGTTTCTAACAGCAGCTCTTCCGAAAACGATGCACAGGGAATCTGGAAACGCGATGAAAAGGGCTGGTGGTTCGAATTCAGGGACGGCACCTATCCGGCAGGAGAAAAGACCAGTGATCAGAACGGCGAAAAGCTGGGCTGGATCCAGAAAGACGGAACATGGTGGGCCTTCGGTTCTGACGGCTATCTGAAGAGCGGATGGGCGCAGGATAACGCCAGCGGGAAGTGGTATCTGATCGACGAGAATACCGGAATGCAGACAAGCTGGCATTACGATGAGTCAGACCAGCATTGGTACTATCTCGATCCGGCGAGCGGAGCTATGCTCACAGGATGGCAGTTCATCAATGGAAAATGGTACTATTTGTCAAAGATATCCGGAGCTGTGCCGCTTGGCTCCATGTACAGAGAAATCAGGACACCGGATGGATATTATGTCGACAAAGACGGTGCATGGGATGGACTTGAAACAAAAGAAAAATAAGACATGAACAAAAAAGATCCGCAGGATCCTAAAAATGGGAACCTGCGGATCTTCAGGTTTATACGGATAATACGTAAAACGGAACGCGGAAGCCTTAACCAAAGATCCGGAAAACTCCGATAAAGGAAAGCACAACGCTCATCACAATAAAGCTGACAGCTGCAAGCAGCAGCTGGTTGTAAAGCTTGTCCTTATCAACAGACTCCGGCGCGCAGCCGACACAGATGCCGCCGACCGTGGACAGCGGACTGATGACGACGCCGTTGGTTCCGACGATGACACCGCAGGTATTGACGACGCTGATCATGACTCCGCAGACGGAATTAAGATCACTGATGCGTAGAACATCCCGTTCTTCCATTCAAACCGCGCATCTCCACGGTGACGTTCAGCGATGAGCCGGATGGACTGGGTGCCTATGCCGGGGCCACTGTGCTTTGTGGAGAGAAAACGCTTTCCTTCAAGAACTGGCGGCTTTCGGCAGGGATTGTCCACCGTGATGGCTATGAGGGAGGTGCCGGTCTGGCGGATATGGACCTTGATCGCGCCGCTTTCATTGTTTTCCCGACATGCGTCCACCGCGTTTTCCAGTAAATTTCCCAAAAGGACGCAGAATTCCGGCTCCGGAACTGGTATTTCTTTTTCCATCTGTGCCTGGATCTCCAGAGCAGTTCCGGCTTTTTCCGCAATCTGCGCGTAGTAGCAAAGGATCGCGTTGACGGCCTGATTTTCACAGTAAGCAGGCAGCCATTCCGGCATCATATGTTTCCGGAAGGACGCGAGATAGTCTGAGATCGCGTCAAGATCTTTGTTCGCCGCGTATCCCGAGAGCACCGTGAGATGCTGACGGAGATCATGGCGGGCGATCCGCGTCTCGTCGATGGAGCGCTGGAGATTGCGGTACTGGGCGCTCTGGAGCTGCAGGAGCTCATTTTCCCTCAAAAGTCTCGTGTTCTGGTTCATCTCCGATGCCATCAGGTAGAACATAAAATAGAAGAGCAGGAGGAATGTCAGGAGCGCCAGAATTAAAATCGGGTAAAACTTCAAGACCCGATTTGTGTAGAGCGTCTCATAGTAGCGAGGACGGATCAGGCGGTTCAGCAGGAAGAAGGCCGTCGGGAATACCCAGAATATATACCAGGTCTTCGCCATTTCGATATCGTCCACCAGCCATTTTGCGGCATGGGTTGCCGGATACCATACGATGGCCACGATGAGAACGGAGAGCAGCAGGTGAATCCCCGAGCCCGGAAGCGTGAACAGACCGGAGGTGTTCGTCCGGTCAATGAGGGCATCCGCGAAGAGCGTCAGGTTTGTGATGCAGGAGAAGACCGCGCAGACGGAGAGCAGGATACTGAACGGCTTCCAGAGGGCAAGATCACAGACCCGATGGAAGAATACCGCAAACAGGATAAAGAACGGCAGGATCCAGAAGTCTCTCGGAATTCCGAAGTCTGCGCAGACGAGGCCTCCGGCGAAAGCCCAGAGGATCGAGAGCGGGATACCGGTGAGAAAAAGGTTCAGTGGTTTTCTGCGAAGCCGGTCCTGAACCGGAAGAAAGCAGAGGACCGCACAGGGCACCATTGAAAAAAACTCCAGAAAATACCGCATGAAAAGGGACCAGAATGGGCTGTTCATACTCAACAAACTCCTCTCGTTTCTATATGATCCATTATAACAAAGTTTAACTGTCCGGAAAGTACAACTCATGCAGGATTTTGACATCTTGTGCAGGGATGACAAGTTTTAGGATACACAGAAAAAAAGGTATTCTTTTTTTGCGATCTATGCTATACTAACTCCATTAACTTGAAACTTTACAGTGATATAGTGATGTAGCGGACGGATCATGATCGCTAGAAGATATTTACGGCGTCGAAAAGTGAAAAGTCGATCACATCGCGGGAATTTTTTGTTGAGAAGGAGAATATACATGAAGCTTGAAAATTATGAGGTACATCTTCCGAGCTATTCCATCGGAAATGCCATTTACGATAAGATCGGTCCGGTCTGCGAATCCTACGGAAAGACGGTTCTGGTGATCGGCGGAAAGCTGGCTCTGGAGGCGGCTTACGATAAGATCAGGGCGGCTGTGGACAAGACGAACCTCACGATTATCGGAAAGGAACTCTTTGGAGAGGACTGCACCTATAAGACCGTGGAGGCGCTCCGGAAACTTCCTGCCTATCACGAGGCGGACATGGTCTTTGGCGTCGGCGGCGGAAAAGCGCTGGACACCGTAAAGTGTCTCTGCATCACGGACGATAAGCCGGTATTTACATTCCCGACCATCGCTTCCAACTGCGCTGCCACAACCTCTGTCTCCATCATGTACAACGATGACGGAACATTTTTAAAGCCGCATTTCTTTATCCGACCGGCGATGCACGCCTTCATCGACACGGAGATCATCGCGAAAGCCCCGGAGAGATATATGTGGGCGGGAATCGGTGATACTTACGCAAAATATTATGAGGCGATGATCTCGTCCCGGGACGAGCGCCTGGAGCATTTCACGGCAGTGGGTGTCGCGGTCAGCGAGATGTGCCGGAAACCGCTGCTTGAGTATGGGGTGAAAGCATTTCAGGATCATCAGAAAGGTCTCTGCACCTACGATGTGGAGCAGGTGGTCCTCGCCATCGTTGTCAC
>CAKRNI010000139.1 GCA_934370915.1 uncultured Lachnospiraceae bacterium | reverse complement strand
CTATGGAGGATATTCCGTGAAATACAGATCATTTTTAATCAAGTACGCAGAGATCGGCGTAAAGGGAAAAAACCGTTATCTCTTTGAGGACGCCCTTGTAAAACAGATCCATCACCGTTTAAAGAATCTGGAAGGCAATTTCTCCGTCACAAAAGAGGCGGGAAGAATCTACGCGGAGGCAGCAGGAGACTTCGATTATGATGAGGTGATCGACGCTCTTCAGCATGTATTCGGTATCGTCGGCATCTGCCCGATGGTTCAGATCGAGGACAACGGTTACGAGGACTTAAAGGCCCAGGTAGTCAAGTATATCGATGACGCTTACGAGGACAAGCACTTCACATTCAAGGTCGTTGCAAGACGTGCCAACAAGCAGTATCCGGTTGTTTCCGATCAGATCAACCGTGACCTCGGTGAGGTGATCTTAAATGCATTCCCGGAGACAAAGGTCAATGTCCACACACCGGACGTGCTGCTCCGTGTGGAGGTGCGCCATAAGATCAACATCTTCTCCGAGACGATCCCGGGACCGGGCGGAATGCCGATTGGAACAGCGGGACGTGCCATGTTATTATTATCCGGCGGAATCGACAGCCCGGTTGCAGGCTGGATGATCGCAAAGCGCGGCGTGACCATCGATGCGACCTATTTCCATGCACCGCCGTACACGAGCGAGCGCGCAAAGCAGAAGGTCGTTGATCTCGCAAAGCTTGTTGCGAAATACACAGGACCGATCCGCTTAAATATCATCAACTTTACCGATATCCAGCTCTATATCTACGATCAGTGTCCGCACGACGAGCTTACGATCATCATGCGCCGCTATATGATGAAGATCGCGGAGACGATCGCGAAGGAGAACGACTGTCTGGCACTCGTAACCGGAGAGAGCATCGGTCAGGTTGCATCCCAGACGATGCAGTCCTTAGCTGTCACAAACGAAGTCTGCGAGCTTCCGGTTATGAGACCGCTCATCGCCTTCGACAAGCAGGATATCGTGGATATTTCCTTAAAGATCGGTACTTACGAGACATCGGTTCTTCCCTACGAGGACTGCTGCACGATCTTCGTCGCAAAGCATCCGGTTACAAAGCCGAGCTTAAAGAAGATCAAAAATTCCGAGAAAAAGCTGGATGAAAAGATCGACGAGCTGATGAAGACAGCGCTGGAGACGAGAGAGGTGATCCGCTGCATCTAATGAAATGCAGTATTCCGGTTTCATGGCAAAGAAACATTGCGGTACGGTAAAAATGCTGTACACAATGGAAAAAGGATGCGTAGCTGCAGAGTTATCAAGCAGCTGTGCTGGCAGAAAAAGAAACAAAAAAACTGCCGGAATTTAGTTTCCGGCAGTTTTTAAAAACACTTTCTTATGCCTCGATGATATACGGAGCAAGTACAGTAAGGATCTCTTCTGTATTTCCGCCATCGTGGATATTCAGATCGATCGGCTTGGAAAGATCCAGGCTGAAGATACCCATGATGGATTTTGCGTCGATGACGTATCTGCCGGAAACAAGATCGAAATCAGTATCAAACTTGGTAAGGTCATTTACAAAAGACTTCACTTTATCGATGGAGTTTAAAGAAATTTTAACGGTTTTCATGTCAGTGTTCCTCCCAATATTCGAGTATTTTGTTATTTATGAAAAAATAGAAAAACCTACCTTCATACTAAATGGACATGCATGAAAAGTCAAGAGGTATCTTGAATAAAAAGTTCAGCCATGCGATGCCGGAAACGGGAAAATGTGTCGCAGACCTGCATGGCGGAAGAGCTACCCCAGTAATTACAAGGAGATTGAATATGAGAAAAGCAGCGCTGCACAATCTTGGCTGCAAAGTAAATGCATACGAAACAGAGGCCATGGAACAGCTTCTGGAGGCCGCCGGCTATGAGATCGTGAGCTTTGAAGAGAAAGCGGATGTCTACGTGATCAATACCTGTTCCGTGACGAATGTTGCAGATAAAAAATCCCGACAGATGCTGCACCGGGCGAAGGCAAAGAATCCGGACGCGGTGGTGGTCGCGGCAGGATGTTATGTCCAGGCGGCGGCAGACAAGCTGAGAGAGGACGCCGCGGTGGATCTGATCATCGGGAATAACCGCAAGGCGGACCTCGTTCCGCTTTTGGATGCGTGGTTCGCGGGAAAAGCGATCAAAGAGTCCATCACGGACCTTGCGGGTTCCAATGAATACGAGAAACTCCATATCAAAAAACAGGCAGAGCATACCCGTGCCTTCATTAAAGTTCAGGACGGCTGCAACCAGTTCTGCAGCTACTGCATTATTCCGTATACGAGAGGACGCGTCAGAAGCCGCCGTCCGGAGGACGTGGAAGAGGAAGTAAAGATCTTGGCGGAGGAAGGCTACAGGGAGATCGTCCTGACAGGGATCCATCTGACCTCCTACGGCGTTGATTTCAAGGATGAAGGGATCGATTTCCTGACCCTGATCAAGAGGCTTCATGGGATCGAAGGGATCGAGCGCATCCGTTTCGGATCCTTAGAGCCCCGTGTCATCACGGAGGAGTTTGCAAAGGAGCTTTCAAAGCTCTCAAAGATCTGCCCGCACTTTCATCTTTCCCTGCAGAGCGGATGTGATGATACTTTAAAACGCATGAACCGCCATTATACATGTGAGGAATACGCCGATCGCTGCGAGATCCTCAGAAAATACTTCCATAACCCGGCGATCACGACGGATGTCATCGTCGGATTTCCGGCTGAGACGGATGAGAATTTCGAGACCACAAGAGAATTCCTTGAAAAGGTACATTTCTATGAGATGCATGTGTTCCCGTACTCCAGACGTGCCGGAACCCGCGCGGACCGGATGCCTGATCAGGTTCCGGAGCCGGTGAAGAAAGAGAGGAGCGCCGTTCTCCTGAAGCTTGAGAAGAAGATGTCCGGGGAATACCGGAATTCCTTCCTTGGTACAGAGCAGGAGATCCTTTTGGAGGAGCCGGTGACCATCGACGGCGAGAGTTACATGACCGGGTACACGAAGGAATATGTGAAGGCGGCTGTACGCCTTGACGGACGCGATCCAAAGGCATTAAAAAATACGTTTGTTTCCGGAACCTTAAAGGAATTCCTGACGGAGGAGATCCTCCTTCTCGCCTGATCGCAGGGACAGACCCGGCCGGTAAGTTTATATTGCAGAAAATATAAAATTAGGGTAGAATAAGAAATAGCAACAAAAGGGTTGATATAAATCTGGTTTATATTAACACCAAAGGACGTGAGGATATTTATGGGCGATATCAGTAATACACAATATTTTAAGGCAGTACAGGAAGACAAAAAAATGGAGGTTGGCGAGGTCCTTCGTGAAGTCTACGAAGCCCTGACCGAAAAGGGATACAACCCGATCAATCAGATCGTCGGCTATATTATGTCCGGAGACCCGACCTATATCACAAGCTATAAGAGCGCGCGAAGCCTTATTATGAAAGTTGAACGTGACGAGATTCTGGAAGAACTGATGGAGAATTATATTGATACGAGACTCCGGTAGATTTTTCCGGACAGATATGACACCAGAGCAGACAGCCGGGAAAGTATATCCGGCTGGCTTTGCCATGAGTAAAATTAGCAGAGGACAGAGCTTATGAGAATACTCGGACTGGATTTCGGTTCAAAGACCGTGGGAGTCGCAGTCAGCGACGGACTTCTCCTGACGGCACAGGGTGTCGAGACCATTGAGCGCAAGGACGAGAGCAAGCTGCGCAAGACGTGCGCCCGGATCGAGGAACTGATCGCGGAGTACGAGGTTACGGAGATCGTGCTGGGACTTCCGAAAAATATGAATAATACAGAGGGTGAACGCGTCGAAAAGACGAAAGCCTTCGGAGAAATGTTAGAGCGCCGTACCGGACTTCCGGTGCATTACTGGGATGAACGACTCACGACCGTTGCTGCGGAACAGATCCTGATGGAGAGCGGAGTGCGCCGCGAGAACAGAAAAGCTGTGATCGATAAGGTCGCTGCCGGTCTGATCTTACAGGGCTATCTGGATTGCCTGAGGACGAAGGAAGAATAAAAACGATACCTGCAGGGGCTTCGGAGGACAGGAGCTTCCTTCGAATCTGCAGAGGGACATTCTTAAAACAGGAGACTATGTATGGAAGAGAGAAAGATCACACTGGTCGATGATGACCAGACACTGGAATTCTATGTTGTGGAAGAGACAAAATTAAACGGGGCAAACTATCTTCTTGTCACAGACGCGGAAGATGACGATGAGGAAGGCGACTGCTATATCTTAAAGGATACGTCCGGTGCTGATGAGGCGGATGCCCTCTATGAGTTCGTGGAAGACGAGGATGAGCTGGAAGGTCTCATGAAGATCTTCGCGGAGCTTCTCGATGATGTAGATCTCGAGAAACAGTAGATCCAATATTAAAAGCAGAAAATCTGCCCGCAGGGGCGAAGAAATAAGGCGGAGCCTGATGATCAGAAAGAATCTTGCTGAACACAGGACCGCCTGACAGAAGACCGTCTGCTGTCTGCAGAAAACGCGGGCAGAGGGAAGGTCTGGCAGGACAGGATGTTGGGGGACGATGCAGAATGAACGATGAAACGGTAAAAGGAATGCTGCGCAAGGCAGGACTGAAAGTGACAAACCAGCGTATGATGGTACTTGATATGATAGCGTCCCATCCGGCGGAACATCTGACTGCGGAAGAAATTTATGATTTGGCGAAAGTAAACAGCCCGGAGATCGGGCTGGCTACGATATATAGGACCGTACAGGTCCTTTCAGACCTGCATGTGATCAACAAAGTCACCTTTGATGACGGTTTTACCCGGTATGAGCTGAACGGTGAAGAAAGCGCGTCGGGACACCGCCATCACCATGCCATCTGTACCGGCTGCGGAAAGGTATATTCTCTGGAATCTGACCTTTTAGACAGTCTGGAGGAGGAGGTTATGGAGAAGTTAGGCTTTCTTGTGACGAACCACGAGGTAAAGCTTTACGGACTTTGCAGTGAATGCAGGAAGAAGAATGAGGAAATTGAAAAGAAAGAAGTAACTGTCCAGTAAATCTGCGTATTCGTTTGCGCTGGTCGAACACACACTGGCTGGCTCCGGAGACGAAGAAACCGGACAGATACAGGAGGTTATGAATCGTGAAGAACGTGAAAAATGATACAGCAGACTGCAAAGTCAAAATTATCCCTCTCGGGGGACTGGAACAGATCGGAATGAACATGACAGCTATCGAGTACGGTGACAGCATCATCGTTATGGACTGCGGCCTTGCGTTCCCGAGCGATGATATGCTCGGAATCGACCTTGTCATTCCGGATGTGACTTATTTAAAAGACAATTATGAGAAGGTAAAAGGATTTGTCATCACCCACGGTCATGAGGACCATATCGGAGCGCTTCCGTACGTGTTAAAAATGGTGAACGCGCCGGTCTATGCAACAAAGCTGACCATGGGTTTAATTGACCATAAACTCGAAGAGAACAACATGTTGCGCAGCGTAAAGCGTAAAGTCGTAAAACACGGACAGTCCATCAATCTCGGCTGCTTCCGCGTAGAATTTATCAAGATGAACCACTCCATTGAAGATGCCGCTGCCCTTGCAGTATTCACACCGGCAGGAATCATCTTAAATACCGGTGACTTCAAAATCGATTATACCCCGGTATTCGGTGATGTGACAGATCTTCAGAGACTGGCGGAGCTTGGAAAGAAAGGGGTTCTCGCACTCCTCTGCGACTCCACAAATGCGATCCGTCCTGGATTTACCATGTCGGAGCGGACAGTCGGAAAGACCTTCGATGCGATCTTTGCGGAGCATCAGCAGAACCGCATCATCGTCGCTACCTTCGCATCCAACGTGGACCGTGTCCAGCAGGTGATCAACTCTGCATGCAAGTACGGCAGAAAAGTCGTTGTGGAAGGCCGCAGCATGGTCAATGTCATCGGAACGGCCCAGGCGCTTGGATACATCAATATCCCGGACGGAACCCTTGTGGATATTGAACAGTTAAAGAATTATAAGGAGGAGGATACGGTCCTCATCACTACAGGAAGCCAGGGAGAGTCCATGGCGGCCCTTTCCAGAATGGCATCCTCCATGCATAGAAAGGTCTCCATCACTCCGCGCGATGTGGTCGTTTTAAGCTCCACACCGATTCCGGGAAATGAAAAGGCTGTTTCCAGAGTGATCAATGAGCTTTCCATGAAGGGCGCGAAGGTCATCTCTCAGGATACCCATGTATCCGGACACGCCTGCCAGGAGGAGATCAAGCTGATCTACGCTTTGGTACGCCCGAAATTTGCGATTCCGATCCACGGCGAATACCGCCACAGAATGGCACAGAAGGAGCTTGCAATCTCCCTCGGAATCCCGAAAGAGAATGTTGTGATGCTTCACACAGGTGATGTTCTTGAGATCGGCGAGAGCGGAGCTGACGTGATCGACCATGTACAGTCCGGCGGCGTTCTCGTTGACGGACTCGGTGTCGGAGATGTCGGAAATATTGTACTCCGCGACCGTCAGAATCTTGCCCAGAACGGCATCATCATCGTTGTCCTGACGCTGGAGAAGCATTCTAATATGCTGCTCTCCGGACCGGATATCGTATCCCGCGGATTTGTCTATGTGCGTGAATCCGAGGATCTGATGGAAGAAGCTCAGGCAATCGTGGATCAGGCTGTGGCAGACTGCTTAGAGCGCCACGTATCCGACTGGGGCAAGATCAAGAACATTATCCGCGACAGCTTAAGCGACTTCTT
>CAKRNI010000138.1 GCA_934370915.1 uncultured Lachnospiraceae bacterium | reverse complement strand
CCCATGTTCAGGTGTCCGACCTCAGAGTTTCCCATCTGTCCCTCCGGAAGTCCGACAGCAAGTCCGCTGGCCTGACCTTCCACAAACGGGCACTCCTTCATTAAGCGGTCCATCACCGGCTTCTTCGCCTCGTATACCGCATTTCCTTCATGTGTTTTATTCAGTCCGTAACCATCGAGGATCATTAACACTACTGGCTTCTTACTCATGATTATTTCTCCTTTATTGCGCGACTGCAGGATTATTTCACTTCTGAATCATTGCCTGCGTTCTTTTAATAAATGCAATCATATTTCTGCGCCTGAAGCGGAATTTTCCCGCCCATGACTTTTATGTTTATACTATCATCGCAGAAACACCTATATTTTATACCAATCACATCATTCCTGCAACCATTTCAAAGAAGAAATCGTTATTAATTTATCATTCCTGTGTACAGCGCAGCGATCCTATATAATTTCACACTTTTTTCACACACAACACAATATTTCGACACATTTTTCCACTATCCTATAAATCGTAACAGGACAGCAAGCCTGGAACAAAATATACTTTTTCATACTTGACCGGCGGAAGCTTCTGCCGGTCCCTCCCTCTGAAAACATCTATGAAATAGATCCCCACTTAACCGGAAATGCCATTTCCCCACATAAAATAAGGCATTTCCGGGCTTCTCCCCACATACCGGAAAAACTTATTTTAAAAATTTACATTTTTTTCAAAAAAACGCTTGCATTTTTTTCTGAGTCATGATAATATATACGAGTCGCTGGTAAACAGCACAAAACAAACGCTCAAGAACATCGAGGCGTGGCTCAGTTTGGTAGAGCGCTGCGTTCGGGACGCAGAGGTCGCAAGTTCGAATCTTGTCGCCTCGATTCCGGCCTGTTGGTCAAGCGGTCAAGACGACGCCCTCTCACGGCGTAAACCCGGGTTCGATTCCCGGACAGGTCATGAAGCTGTATGGAACTTCCATACAGCTTCTTTTTTTGTTCTGCACTTCATTTACTCTACTATTTTGTCCCCACTTTGTCCCCGCTTTGTCCCTGAACCTCCCTGTTTACTTTCCAATTTCGTTCGTCGCTTTTTGTTCTCCCCCATGCTTTCCCCATGCTATTAGCTCCAATTTTATATTCTGTTTCCTATATAAGAAAATTTTCACAAATAATTCACTGTTTCTTCCCTCTTTTTGTTGCAATATGTGCTATAATAGCAATAGATGAGTCATGGTGAAGTTATCATGGCTCTATTTATGCAAAGGGACACAGCCGGGTAATTTTATGATCTGCCCGCCTTCTCTCCCAGGCATTTATCCTGCGGCTGCTATCGCCCATATCTAAAGGAGGACCTATGGATTACACTGTATTAAAAAAGAACTTTGAAAATCATCGTTTCCATACATCATATTTTGAGACAAAAGAGGAAGCGGCGGCTTATCTTGATGAGCAGATCAAGGGTGAGACCGTTGGCTTCGGCGGCTGTATGACCGCGAAAGAGATGGATCTCTTCGAGATCCTCGGAAAAAACAACGAAGTGATCTGGCACTGGGAACAGGGACCGGAAGCAAGGATCCGTGCAAAAAAAGAATCTACCGTATACATACTGAGCGCAAATGCCGCTGCAGAGACCGGTCAGATCATCAATATTGACGGAAGCGGAAACCGTCTTTCCGAGAGCTTATTTGGACCGAAACGAGTATATTATGTGATCGGGAAAAATAAGATCGCGCCGGATCTGTCCTCCGCAATGGACCGCGCGAGAAATATCGCCTGTCCAAAGAACGCGGCGCGTTTTAATAAGAAGACTCCATGCGTCGTGTCCGATGACAAAAAGTGCTATGACTGCAACAGTCCGGAGAGGATCTGTAATGCGATTCTGATCTTAGAACGCCCCTGTACCGGAATGGAAGTTGAAATGGTATTTATCAATGAAGATCTTGGATATTAAAGGAGAGACACATGAATATTCTGTTTTTTCTGACACCAAAGAATGATGTGGCATTTATTTATTCCGACGCGAACCTCAGAGAAGCCATCGACCTGATGGAAGCGCACGGCTATTCCGCCCTGCCGATCCTCACAAAGCAGGGACGGTATGCAGGAACGCTGACGGAGGGTGATCTGCTCTGGTACATGAAGAGCCATCTAAACCAGAGTTTAAAAGATATGGAGCTGATCTCTGTCATGGAAGTAAAGCGCCGTCAGGACAACAGCCCGGTAAACGCCGGAGCAAAAATGGAAGATCTGCTGGATAAGGCGATGCAGCAGAACTTTGTCCCGGTACTCGATGACAATAAATCCTTTATCGGAATTATCACGAGACGTGATATCATGAAATATTTTTCCGGTTCCTATAAGAAAACAGGAAATGCTTAAGCTATTGGATTCCGATTCAAATGGCTTTTTCCAGACCGTCGCATAAGTTCCTGTCATTTTCTTCCAGCATCATTTTCTGCCGTCCGGTTATACTGATACCATCCCAGAAAAAGGTGGTGAGAAATGATGAATCAGGAAAAGAACGACAGCATCCAGTGCTCGATCCATAACTGCGTGCATCATGCGGAAAATGTGGATTACTGCACCTTAGACCGTATCCATGTGGGAACGCATGAGCTCAATCCTACAAAGAAGGAATGTACCGACTGTGATTCCTTCCAGTGCAAGATGTAGTCCGGTCTGACGTTTGACGAGAAAAGAGATCCCTTCCTCCCATAAATTTTATGGAAAAGGAACGGGATCTCTTTTTCTATTCTTCTACCGTGAATTTCCCGCCGCAGCTGGCTGCGGATCGAAGCTCGGGTTGAAGGCGTAGAAGTTTCTGGAGTCCAGCTTCTCCTGAAGACCGCGGAGAGCTTCTCCGAAGCGCTGGAAGTGGACGATCTCGCGCTTCCTTAAGAAGCGGATCGGTTCGCAGACATCGGGATCTGTCACGACACGGAGAATGTTATCGTAGGTGCTTCTGGCTTTCTGCTCTGCAGCAAGGTCCTCGAAGAGATCCGTCACCGGATCTCCCTTCGACTGGAACTCGCAGGCGTTAAAGGGCACACCGCCAGCCGCCTGAGGCCAGATCCCTGTGGCATGGTCGATATAGTACGGACCAAATCCCTGTTCTTCCAGTTCCTCGGCGGTGAGATTTCTCGTGAGCTGGTGGACGATCGCCGCGACGATCTCAAGGTGTGCCAGTTCCTCTGTACCAATGTCTGTCAACACCGCTTTCTGCTCACTGTAGGGCATGGAATAGCGCTGGGAGAGATAGCGCATGGACGCACCCATTTCGCCGTCGGGTCCACCATACTGACTCATAATAAACTGTGCCATCTTCGCGTTCGGTTCCTTTATATTTACCGGAAACTGCAATCTTTTTTCGTAGACCCACATCTTAGCATCCTCCTTCCCATGGCCATTTTTCAGTTACCCAGTTCCAGGACATGGACGTGACATCGGTGTATCTCAGCGGCCCAAACCGCCTCTCATAGGCAGCCATGGACTGGTCACGCATGTCACGGACCGCTTTGTAATAGCGAAGCGCATCCTGATTTTCCGGATGAGTGTCTAAGAACAGGGCAACGTCATCCATCGCAAAACCGGCTTCCATGATCTGGCGCATCAGCAGCTCCTGGTCCCGAGTAGTCATGTCCCCGGCACTCTGACACGTACTGCATGCGGGCATCGCACTCTGCGCTGACAGGTGGGAGTCACACATGGGTTCTGCCGGCATTCCCGGCATCATGCTGCATCGATATAGTTCTCTCATCTTCTGCACCTCCCAACGGCAAACGGAAGATCCAGGGACGGGAAGATCGTTCCCCGGACAAAACCTCTGGCTAACGGATATACGGTCCCCCACATCTGCATCGGAACATATCCCATTCCTATCGGAAATCTTGGATCATTATCGTCAAAACAGAAG
Source organism: uncultured Lachnospiraceae bacterium (assembly GCA_934370915.1). Taxonomy (GTDB): domain Bacteria; phylum Bacillota; class Clostridia; order Lachnospirales; family Lachnospiraceae; genus Pilosibacter. The sequence goes on along the minus strand of CAKRNI010000138.1, from coordinate 2,870 downwards.
CTGGACACCGGACGCACAACAGGTCCCGGACCGGAAATATCAGACAGACTTCTGCCGCAGCCGCAGGACGGAGTCATAGCGGTATCCGGCAGATCGGAATTTCTGCAATTCATATGCGAATGTCTCCTTTATTTGTTCTGATATTAGAATATGCATCATTGGCACGTTAGTGCCTTTTTATGCAACAGGGAATTCCCTGGAATTTTCTGTTATACAAAAAAACCTCCAGAGAGCTTCCCTGAAGGCTTTTTGCTTAACTTTTTAAATTACGTGTAACCGCGATCTCTCACTCCAGAAAATCCAGCGCATTCACCGGCACGCCGTCCTTCAGGAACTCGAAGAACACATTCGTGCCTTCCACCGCGTAGTATTTTGTCGGCTCTGCGACATAGCCCAGAAGATCCCCCTGTCGGACATACTCATTTTCTACAACAGGGATCTCTTTTAACTGTCCGCAGACGGCAGTATAGCCGTTTCCCAAATCGAGATCAACATAATTACCGATCTCCTCGTTTGTCCCAACAGAGACCACTCTGGCGTCCGCCGGAGCGGATACCGGGGTGCTGACCTCGCTCTGGATCACATTGGCGGGGTTGACTTTGTACTGGTCCAGAGTAGGGAAATAGGTCGTGGTGTCCATGCTGTAGCCGAGAACGATATTCCCAGACACAGGCCAGGAGAGTTTGTCCGTGTCTGCGAAATCGAGAACCAGAGATTCGCTGACAGCAGCTCCGGCTTCCGCCATGGAATTTGCGCCTGTCAATGCGCCATCCGATGCGTCAGCCAGTCCGGTATCCACCGAAATTCCATCGGAAATAGAGCCGGAGGCAGCGCCATTCCCATTGTCTGCCAGACCGACCGCCGTGCCGTCTCCGGCAGGTTCCTCATTCCCGGCTTCATCTCCCGATGCCGCCAGTTCCCCCGCCAGTGTATCGCCGCCGGACTCCGCTCCTGCGTTGGAATCCCCTGCGATCACATGGTCCGGGTCTTCGATCTCCAGATAGGGGCTCTCTCCGATATTTTCTCTCCCCTTCTGGATTCTCACAGCGCCTGCTGCCGCAACAATAGTCAACAGGCCAAGTACGAGCATGACAAGGACAAATTTGTCCTTGAAAAGCTGATTTCCTCTTTCTTTCACGTTTATCACCTCGGTAATATTCTTACCCGCGGCGATGAAGTTATACACGAAATCATACTTTTTTCTGGAAGTATCCACCTTTTAGCTTCTTTCACTCCGCAATTTTCACGATCTCAATCCCCTGAAAATAATATTTCAGCAGTTCCCGGAACTCTCTCCCCTGCTCTCTCTCCATCGCGTCCGCCCCTGTCTGGGAAAATCCATATCCGCTTCCGATCCCCTTTGATGACACGCGGATCTTCCCGTCCGCAGATGAAAAATGAAAGCAGGACGACAATAATCCCAGAGAATCCCGGACCTCATCCCCGCTGTAATCCATATCCCCGATCTGCACCCGCTTCACATACCCGGCATCATCCCGCTCGATGATCTGAATTTTTCCCGCAATGCCGTCCGATCCCGGACGCGGCCCGCCAATCCTTCCGATCTTATCTGCAAACTCCGCCTCCGTAAAGGTCCGGACGCATAAAAATTCTCCGGCCCCCAGATCTCCCGGACTCTCCACCGAACGGATATACGGATATGCGGCAAGTTCCCTCGTCTTTCCTGCCGACGCCTCACAGTAGAACGGTTCGATCAGCTCCCCATCGTACTCCGCAACGAGTCCCTCTGTCTCCTGCACTGCGGTACGGATCTTTCCGTAATACTCTTTAAAATGTTCCTTCCCCCATTTCTTCTCCATCTCCCTCATGCTGAGACAGTCTATATCCAGTTCCTCTTCCCGGATACGTTCCATCCCCGGATCCACAAGCCGGTAGATATATGTCCTCGCAAGCACCGCCTGTGCTTTTAATGTCTCGATCCCGTACTCTGCCGGGATCTCCGCCGCCACGACTCCGGTAAGAAACTCTTCCGCCGGGACTTCCTCCCCCGTATCCGTCCGGATCCGGCCTGTCCACGCCAGCGTTGTCACATAGGGAATCATGACCGTCATCCATAAGACCATTAAAAACCGTTTCATAAAAAATACCCGCCTCATACACCTGTGATACCGGATTTCAGATCCGGAAGTCTTCCGGGCGGATTGCCCGAAAAACTCCCTGCCGAATTTTCTGATATCACTATTGTATGAGACGGGTCTGTTTTTTATGTTTTTACATTATTTCAGTTCTACCTTGATCTTCTTCAGATGCCAGATATCTCTTACATATTCCTCGATCGTGCGGTCGGAGGAGAACTTTCCTGCAGATGCCGTATTGAGCATCGCAGTTCTCGCCCACCACTTCTCATCGCGGTATGCCTGATCGATCTTTCTGTGGGCTTCTGCGTAGGAGCGGAAATCCTTTAAGATAAAGTAGGTATCTGCGCGGTCGCTGCTCTGGGTGTTGAGCAGGGAGTTGTAGATATCGCGGAACAGTTCCGGATCCTGCGGAGAATAGTAGCCGTTGATGAGCTGCATCAGCACACGGCGGATATCCTGATCATTGTTAAAGATATCCATCGGGTTGTAGCCGCCGTTGTTTTCAAGATTGATGATCTCATCTGCGGACGCACCGAAGATGAACATATTCTCCTTGCCGACTTCCTCTGCCATTTCCACATTTGCGCCGTCCATGGTTCCGATGGTCAGAGCGCCGTTTAACATGAACTTCATGTTTCCGGTACCGGATGCCTCCTTGCTGGCTGTGGAGATCTGCTCACTGACATCCGCAGCAGAGAAGATCAGCTCTGCGTTGGATACACGGTAGTCCTCGATAAATACGACCTTTAACTTGCCGCCGATGGACTTATC
>CAKRNI010000137.1 GCA_934370915.1 uncultured Lachnospiraceae bacterium | reverse complement strand
TGACCCGGTTTCTTCTTGGTAAGCGGGGAGATCTCGATCGGATGGTCTGTGATGAAGGTCGGCTGGATCAGGTGCTCCTCAACGAATTCCTCGAAGAAGAGGTTGATGATGTCACCGCGGACATGACGATCCTCGTAGTGAACGCCCTTCTCATCTGCTAATTTCTTTGCTTCCTCAGTCGTAGTGATCTCATTGAAATCAATACCGGTATATTTCTTGATCGCGTCAATCATGGTAAGGCGCTCAAACGGCTTTCCAAGGTCGATCTCGACATCTGCGTACGGGATCGTTGTGGATCCGCAGATCTGCTTTGCGATATGACGGAACATATCCTCTGTGAGGTCCATCATTCCCTGATAATCCGTGTATGCCTGATATAATTCCATCAGAGTGAATTCCGGGTTGTGTCTTGTATCAAGACCTTCGTTACGGAATACACGGCCGATCTCGTAAACACGCTCCATACCGCCGACGATGAGTCTCTTTAAGTAGAGCTCGAGGGAGATACGAAGCTTTACATCCTCGTCGAGAGCGTTATAGTGTGTCTCGAACGGTCTCGCAGCAGCGCCGCCTGCATTTGCGACGAGCATCGGAGTCTCGACCTCAAGGAATCCGAGGTCATCTAAGTATCTGCGGATGCAGCTGATGATCTTGGAACGCATAACGAATGTCTTTTTAACGTCCTCGTTCATGATCAGGTCAACGTATCTCTGACGGTAACGGGTATCTGTGTTTGTAAGTCCGTGGTACTTCTCCGGAAGGATCTGTAAGCTCTTGGAGAGAAGAGTTACGGAATGGGCATGAACAGAGATCTCGCCCATCTTTGTTGTGAATACAAAGCCCTTGACGCCGACGATATCGCCGATATCCATTCTCTTGAAGTCTTTGTAGGAATCCTCGCCGAGGTCATCGCGGCATACATAGCACTGGATGTTGCCCTTGAGATCCTGGACGTTGCAGAAGGAAGCTTTACCCATGACACGCTTGGACATGATACGTCCGGCGATGGAAACTTCCTTTCCGTCATATTCTGCGTAATGATCCTTGATATCTGCGCTGTGAGCTGTCTGATCATATTTTGTGATCTGGAACGGGTCTCTGCCCTCTGTCTGTAACTCAGCAAGCTTTTCGCGGCGCACCTTTAAGAGCTGGTGGATATCCTGCTCTTTTGCATTTGCATTCTTGTTCTGATTCTGCTGTTCAGCCACTTTTCTATTTCTCCTTCACTGTAGTCTTGGTGTATGATCGATACGGTAGTGTACAGAATTTTAGTCCGGAAGATCCCCGTCTGTACACGGCGGCGATCAATCGACTCTTTTAATATCGAGTACCTTATACTGGATAACTCCGGACTGTGTCTCTACGTCAACAACGTCGCCAACGCGTTTTCCGATCAGCGCGTGTCCGACCGGGGACTCATTGGAGATCTTATTCTCAAGGCTGTTAGCCTCTGTGGAACCAACGAGCTTGAATTCCATCTCCTCGTCGAAATCGACATCGTAAACCTTTACGATACATCCGACGTTGATCTTGTCAAGGTTTACTTCGTCCTCAACAACGACCTCCGCGTTCTTTAACAGCTTCTCGAGCTCTTCGATTCTTAACTCAATATCTCTCTGCTCGTCTTTCGCAGCATCGTACTCGGCATTCTCGGATAAGTCTCCCTGTTCTCTTGCCTCTTTGATCTTCTGGGCAATCTCACGACGGCGGTTTACTTTCAGATCCTGAAGCTCATCCTCGTATTTTTTCAGTCCTGCATAAGTTAAAATATGTTTCTTATCAGCCATGACGTCTTACCTTTCTTATTGTTTCGGGGCAGAATGACCCTTTATAATTTTTAGCTTTACATTCTCTGTATTATAGCGTGAACAACATGGATTGTCAAGAAGACGAAAGCCTTTGTTTTTGAGGATTTTCACGGTATCATCCGATTCAAAACGACTCGTATGGACAGAGGCTGCATTCTATTAGGAAGAAACAGAAAACAGGGAAAGGACAGGAAATAACAGACAGGGCAAAAACAGGAATAATTACTGATATCTACTTGATATCCTATCCGCGCTATGCTATAATCAGATTGATCAAAAATATTTATGAGAAAGGAAGTTACCAATATGCAGTACGCGATCGCACATTTAGATCAGGACGGCAACGGAGATTCCGACAAGAATCCGTATATTTCCGTAGATTTTGAAAATAACCTTGAGTCATGTCTTGAGGCGGCAAATATGATGGAGGATGAAGGGTATAAGGAGATCACACCGTTTATCCTTGAAGACGAAGGAAAGAGCGGCACTTATACCTGGGAGTATGTGAGACTGCATTCCATCTAAATTTGGAAAAGAGAAATTGGGGGATCCTGCGGGGCGTGTGAATGCTCTGCGGGGTCTTTTTTGTTGCGATGCAGTTGGAAGAAGCTGTCGGCAGCAGGTCCTGTAAGTCTTTAAGTCTTGTAAGAAGGAAAGGATAGAAAGTCTTGACGAACATATGTTCTGCATGTATAATGGAGACATAAGATTTTAGGGAGAGAATTGAGTCTGGAATCGAGATAAATCATATCAGGAAAGCCGCAGAGACATTTAGCGGCCATGTATTAGTAAGGGATGTTGGTGACAGGTTCTGTAGTTTTTTGGAGTGCTGGAAGATGACGGATAAGACTGAATAAAAGCTAAGACTAAATAACAGAGAAAACGGAGAAAATATATGAATCAGATCAACCGTGAGGATATGCTGGAGCTTACGAGAAGAATGACATTGAAGAGAAACTGCTTTGACCGGATCGCCGGGGCCTATCTGGATAGGGACGGGTTTGTAGACGGGACATTTAATAAGAATTTCCGTCAGCTCTCCCTGCCGGATCAGCAGAAGAATCTTGATATCGCGAAGACGATCCCGTTTTCGGAGACGAATGTGGCGTTGAAGGAATATGTCTTTTCGGGGGAGGAGAAAAAGCCCGGGAGTGTGTGGCAGCTGCTCTGCGCACTGCGGGAGTGTGAGCTGAAAAACGATGCACTGCTTGATATTTTTTATGAAGTGTTTGGGGAAAAATATCCGGCGTCAGGGGATTATGCGGTCTATTTCTTTCACGGGAATTATGATGTTCCGAGAAAGGCAAAGGATAAGGAAAGCCTTTGGGAATCGGAGGAAGTTTACCGTTTCCTGATCTGTGCGGTGTGCCCGGTGAGCGGAGATTATGAGCCGGGGATGCCGGTCTGCGGATTTATGTTTCCGGCGTTTAAGGACCGGGGACCGGATAATGGGCGGATCCAGGTGTTTGAAGCGGATCCGGCGCATCCGCATAGGGATTTTTTGAATATGATCTTGCCGGTGAGTGCATATATTTTGTGAAGGTATGTGGAGAAAAGGAAAATTGATATCGGAAGGGAGACGGGCTATGGCGGATAGAATGAGCAAGATGGATAGATCAAACAGAATCTACGCGGCGATCGACCTGAAATCGTTCTATGCCTCCGTGGAGGTGGTGGATCGAAAACAGGATCCTATGACGACGCACCTTGTCGTCGCGGACCGGAGCCGGACCTCGAAAACGATCTGCCTTGCGGTGTCGCCTTCCTTAAAGGCGTACGGGATTCCCGGGCGGGCGCGCCTCTTTGAGGTGGAGCAGAAGGTGGAAGAGGTGAACCGGGAGAGAAGGAGGCGGGCCCCCGGTGGAAAATTCACGGGAAGCTCCTGTGATGTGGTCGAACTGGCGAAAAGACCAGATCTTGAGCTGGATTTTATTGCCGCGCCGCCGCGGATGGCCCACTATATGGAGAAAAGTTCACAAATTTACCAGATCTATTTAAAATATGTGGCACCGGAGGATATCCATTCCTATTCGATCGATGAGGTCTTTATCGACCTGACTTCCTATCTTGAGACATACTATATGTCGGCGCATGAGTTGACGACACGAATGATCCGGGATGTGCAGAAAGAAACCGGAATTACGGCAACCGCGGGGATCGGAACGAATCTTTACCTTGCAAAGATCGCTATGGATATTATGGCAAAGCACATCGAACCGGACGCGGACGGAGTGCGTATCGCGGAACTGGATGAGATGAGCTACCGGAGATATCTGTGGGGACACCGTCCGCTGACGGATTTCTGGCGTGTGGGCCGGGGATACGCGAAAAAACTGGAAGAACGGGGAATCTGCACGATGGGGGATATCGCCAGATGCTCCCTCGGAAAGGAAAACGATTATTATAACGAAGATCTTCTGTACCGGATGTTCGGTGTCAACGCGGAACTTCTGATCGACCATGCCTGGGGATATGAGCCCTGTACGATCGCGGATATCAAAGCATACCGGCCGGAGAACCACAGCGTCGGATCCGGGCAGGTTCTATCCTGTCCGTACCCGGCAGAAAAGGCAAAGCTTGTCGTGCGGGAGATGGCGGATCTTCTTGCGCTGGATCTTGTGGATAAGAAGCTGACAGCGGATCAGGTAGTTCTGACGATTGGATACGACATCGAAAACCTGAGTGATTCGAAACTCGGAAAGAACTACCGCGGGGAGATTTCCACAGACCGCTACGGAAGGCAGGTCCCAAAGCATGCCCACGGGTCCAGAAATCTCGGAGAATCGACTTCTTCCGCGAAACGGATCACGGATGCAGTTATGGATCTTTATGATGCGATCATCGATCCGAAGCTTCTGGTGCGCCGGATCACGCTTTCTGCAAACCATGTTGTCTGCGAGGGAACGGAGCAAAAGAGAGAAGAGTATGAACAACTGAATCTCTTTACTGATTATGGCGCGCAGGTGGAGCAGAAAAAGAGGGAAGAGGACGAACTTGCGCGGGAAAAGCGGATACAGCAGGCGGTTCTGGAGATCAAGAAAAAATTCGGAAAGAACGCAGTCTTAAAGGGAATGAATCTGGAAGAGGGCGCGACCGCGGTAAGGCGGAACAGCCAGATCGGAGGTCACAGGGCATGAGTACATGGGAGAAATATCGGGATATGATCGATCTTCCATATCCGGGAGAATCAAAGCATACCCGGATGCCGGTGAGGGACAGGGCAGCCCAGTTTGCCCCTTTTGCTGCGCTCACCGGATTTGGTGCCGCACTGAAGGAGACGGAACGGATCACGGAAAAACGGATCGAGCTGGATGAGTACGAAAAGGAAAAGCTGAATGAGAATCTGCGGCTGCTATTGGAGAAACAGGAATCCAGGCCGGAAATTACCGTAACCTTTTTTGTACCCGATGAAAAGAAGGACGGCGGAGCATATCGAACGATCTCCGGGCATATAAAGAGAGTGGACGAGGAGAGCCATTGTTTGGTTTTAGAGGAGGGGGAAAGAATTCTTCTGGAAGATGTTTTTGATCTCGCAATCACTGTTCATGAAAAGTTAAGTGAGACAATATAAAAATGTTATAAAATCAACAATAAAATGCTTGCGTTAATTATTTAACAATGATATAATATTTATAGAGCTTAGGAAAGCGAAGCGAGATTAGTTCCTGATAAAACCTGTGAAATACAGGTCGGAAACTTGAGATCCCTGTCTGTAGTGACAGAACTGTGAAAGGAGAACAGAGCGTATGGCAAGATTTACATTACCGAGAGACATTTATCATGGAAAAGGATGTCTGGAAGAACTGAAGAATCTGAAGGGAAAGAAAGCATTTCTCGTAGTAGGCGGCGGTTCTATGAAACGCCAGGGATTCCTTGACAAGGCTGTTCATTACTTAAAAGACGGTGGAATGGAAGTTGAAGTCTTTGAGGGCGTAGAACCGGACCCGTCGGTGGAGACCGTTATGAGAGGCGCGGAAGCGATGCGTAAGTTTGAGCCGGACTGGATCGTATCCATGGGCGGCGGATCCCCGATCGATGCGGCGAAGGCGATGTGGGCATTCTATGAGTACCCGGAGACTACATTTGAAGATCTGATCACTCCGTTCAGCTTCCCGGAATTGAGACAGAAGGCAAGATTCGCGGCGATTCCGTCCACGTCCGGTACAGCTACCGAGGTAACAGCGTTCTCTGTTATCACAAACTATCAGACCGGAGTGAAATATCCGCTGGCTGACTTTAATATTACTCCGGACGTTGCGATCGTAGATCCGGATCTCGTGATGGGACTTCCGGTGAAACAGGTTGCCTATACCGGTATGGATGCCCTGACCCATGCGATCGAGGCGTATGTCTCCACATTAAACGGACCGTTTACGGATCCGCTGGCACTTCAGGCGATCGAGATGGTTCTGGAATACCTTCCGGCATCTTACAATGGAAATACCCATGCGAGAGAGGAGATGCATTACGCGCAGTGTCTCGCGGGAATGGCATTCTCCAATGCACTTCTTGGAATCGTTCACTCTATGGCTCACAAGACGGGAGCTGCATTCTCCACCGGACATATTCCGCACGGATGCGCGAACGCAATCTATCTTCCGTATGTCATCCGGTATAACGCAAAGGATACCGTCGCGGCTGACCGTTATGCGGAGATCGCAAGAAGAATGGGATTAGAGGGAAGATCCAGACAGGCCCTGATCAACAGTCTCTGCGCGAAGATCAATGAATTCAATGAGAAATTGAATATCCCGAAGACACTGAAAGAATTCGGTATCAATGAGGACGAATTCAAGGAGAAGGTGGATCGTATCGCGGAACTCGCGGTTGGCGACGCATGTACCGGATCGAACCCGAGAGAGATCGATCCAGCGAATATGGCGAAGCTGCTTACCTGCACATATTACGGAACTGAAGTTGACTTTTAACGATAATTTGAGATGCGGCTGTGAGGGTGCTAAGCAGCTGCGGAAAAGATTATCCGCATAATATAAATATTGTGGTGTAATCAGATCTTGTAA
>CAKRNI010000136.1 GCA_934370915.1 uncultured Lachnospiraceae bacterium | reverse complement strand
TTTTCAAAAAAAATCTGTAATTTGCATCCGTCTGCCCGCAAATGCGCATCATCGGCATGTCAGTGCCCTTTTTTGTAACAGGGAATTCCTCGAAACTTCCTGTTACACAAGAAGACGGCTCACCGCATATCCCTATGCATCGAGCCGCCTTCTTTATTTTTTATCCTTTTCCTCTTTATTTTTCATCCTCCGGCTGCGTCTTATAAAGTCAGACATGCGCCACTTGCATCAAATGAATATTCTTTTCCGTTTATTCGTCGAATTCCAACAATCATTTTCCCACAGTCTGATCCTGCACGGCTTTCCATATAATACCAGCGTCCGCCGTCATACAGCCAGCCCATGTGCATAAAACCATCTGCGTCAAAGTAGTACCAGCTGCCGTCGATCTGCCTCCACCCGTCATGTGCCGGTTCTCCGTCCACCATGTACTGCCACTTCCAGCCGGTCTGCTTCCATGCACTCTCTTTCTCTGTGCCAATCTCTCCGGACGGCTTTGTAAGCTTAGCGAAGTTTCCGTCAACAACCGCCTCATACTCGGCCATCATTTCCCACACATCATCCACATCGTAGTCCGACGTGTCGGCGGCTCCGTCTCCTGCTGCCGCCCATTCACTGACCGCAATGTTATAATATTTCGACTCATTCTGCCGCGGGATCGCCCGGACCTTCACGGTCACGTTTTTCTTGGATACGGCGTTCAGGTACGCACTGACGTCTTTCCAGTTCTTATCGGTCGTCTCTTCTTTTTTATGGAGCCGTCCGTCGGAATCGTTCCACTGGATGCAGACTCTGTACTTTTCCGCGCCGGAAAATGCCTCCCAGCGTGCCACACCGTTTACGATCTCCGCCGTCACATAGCCCTCTTCCTCCGTTGCCAGTGCACGGAGCGATACAGAAATCGTTCCGGCGCTGCTGGCACTGATCTCATTTCCGACTCCGATCGATGTGTGTTTCGTCCTTTTCCGTACCGTTTTCAGGTCACCGTTCTTTTTCGTGTAGCTGATCACCACCTCATAATCACCGGCATATGGAACCTCTGACCATGACACCTTCCGGTTTTCATAATCGACCGTGATTTCTTCCGGCTGCGGCAGACGGTAAAACGGGTAGACCAGCAGTCTGCCCCAGGCCTGCGTGTTATCCACAGACACCGCATCTACATATGTCTGCCGGATTCCGGTTCCCCGGATCTTCAGATCATCATCAAAGATCTCATCATCCGCATGCAGTTCAAAATGGACCGTGTACGGAATCGTCGGATTTGCGTCCCTAAGCTCCTCTGTATCGATCTTTAATTCCATCATGCCTTCATCCTCATCCTCGATCTCAAGAGGCGGAAGAAAGGCGCGGCCGGCATCATGATCCGTGATACTGTCCGTATCGATCCGAAGCTCCACACTTTTTACCATCGCAAACGCAGGCGTTGTCATGATCATGACGGCAGCTCCCGTCATGAAAAGCCCTCTTCGAAGCAACTTCTTTTTCATAGTCCCTTTCATTCCTTTCCAAACAATCCGGCTACCAGCTCTGCCACTCTGTGGAACACATTGATGATCCTCTGCCAAAGCGTGATCCCCTCTGCGTCCACCTCGGAATCCAGGCTCTTCGCGCTGTCCTTGATCGTGATCTCATCCGAACGGCAGATGATCTGCACGGATTTCGGCTCCTGATTCTTTTCACTGGTCAGGGACACCTTTTCCGCATAGGGATCCATGTTCAGGAAATTGTGTTCCGCTTCCTTTTCGTCCAGCTCATCGTTGATGGATTTTCTGAGATCCGCACCGGAATTCTTCAGATTTTCCGTATTTTTTACGATCTTTCGTGTATTGTCAACTGCCAGCTGACCGGTCCGCAGCGCATCATCTCCGGCAGCGCTGAAATTTTGACTTGCTGCACGAAGTGTATTGTTGATGGTCTGCATGGTTCCCGCAAGATCATCGGAGGTCTTTTCGATCTGCACCAGGACATGATCGAGATTGGTAAGTGCTCCCTGCATATCCTCGTAATACCGGTTCATGATCCCGATCAGGGTATCCAGATCTCCTGCCAGCTCATTGACGCTGTTCACAACGCGGGCTGTCTGGAACGTCACCGCCCCGGCATCGGAGGAAAGTCTGCTGATGCTCGCAAGCACCGCGTCGATCTGTGCCGTCACCGCATTCTTAAAAACGCCCGGCACATTCCCGATATTGCCCCCCATCTCGTTTAAGGCTTTCTTTAAGGCTGCTAACTCCTTTGCGATCTCCTCGGCATTCCCTGTCGGGTCATCTGCAAGCTCCTCTAAGGACTGGGTGATCTCCTCGATCACCTCCCGCAGCTCCTCGTCCATTTCGATGCGGTCTGCATCTGCCGGTGTCGCATATCCATTGATGCTGTCCATGATCAGGGCGCCAAGCTTCTTTGCCGCCGCCGCGGAATCTGCCGCATTTTTCTGGATCTCCTTCATCGCGTCTTCCAGACCTGCCTGCTTGATCTCCTCCATCAGATCCAGCGTTGTCCACCGGTTCACCCCATTCAGGGAGGAACCAAATTCCTTCAGTCTTGAGCTCAAGGTCTTCATCTTGCTCATGGTGTCTAAAAGATCCTGATCCGTATCGTTCAAGGTCTTATTGACTTCATAGACCATGGTCTTCGCTGTGTTCAGGGAACCGGACAGCGGCGCAAGATTCTCGGAGAGATCCCACAGATCCTGAATTGCTGTGTCATTTTTGTCAAAGATCTCTTCTCTGCCTGCATCCACCGTTGCTTTTCCGGCACGGAGTTCTTCCAGCATCTGATTGGTGAGGGAAAGCTGATCGGAAACATCCGTCACATTGTCCATCAGCGCTTCCATATCATCCATCATGGCGTTGGTGTTCGTCCGGAATTTGTCCTTTAACTCCTTAAGATCCTTTAAATCCTTTAAATCGCTCACGGTTCCCGGACTCATGATCATCATGACTCCCACCGTCTCAAAGCTGTCTGTTCCGATCCGCACCTCGAAATGACCGTCTTTTCCCGGAAGGCACTCATAGATCACCACCGTCATGTCACCGATGGAGCTCGTCTGGGAGTCCGGTGCATCCACGGAATAGCACTTGCTGAGATCCACCGGAACTGCGATCAGCAGCATGAAGTTATTTCTCATGTATTCCGATACCTGTTTGTTTGCCGTCGCGTCAATATCGATCTCCACCAGCCCGGAAGCTCCCGCCAGATCTTTGGCCTCCACCGCCCGGCCATTCAGCTTGTAGCCAAGGTCAAAGCTCCACGGAGACTGGACCGCGGAATTATCCAGTGTTCCCTGAAAGAACAGTCTGCCGCCGTTTTCCGGTGCTTTTAAAACGACCTCCCCGTTTTCAAACTTCGGATCTTCATCATTTCCCAGACACACGACCTCCGTATAGGTTCCGTAGTCGGTGTAGGTTTCCTGCTTATTAAACTCGATCCCCTTTACCACATTCGCGTCACTGATCGCGCCGTAATGATCCAGGTTCAGATATAAGGTCTCATCGACATGAACCGAAGGAGCGGCCGCCAGTACCTGAAGCGGCGGCATTACCATCAGCGCCATGCTGTTAAAAATCAAGGCCGCAGCCGTTGCCCGCCTGATCCATTTAATTTTTTTCATGTTGTTCTCCTCTCTGTCGGAAGCCCAAAAGCTTTCTTCTCCTGTTTCTCGCGTTCATTGCCGCAAGCTTTACCTTTGCCCTTCTCCGTTCCCTCTTCATCTGGGGCGGGACCGTGATAAACCGGTCCACCATCTTTAACAGGATCGGCATCAGTCCGCTTACAAAGATCAGGGAAAAGATCGCTCCGCGTCCGACCAGATGTCCGACCTCACTGATCGCCGGCACACTCGAAATAAAGTAGATCGCATATCCGCAGATCACAAGGATCAGTCCGGAGGTCAGAAGAGATGGCATCGAGTTCTGCGACATCAGCCTTGCCGCTTCTTTTTTCCCATTCCCGCTCTTTCGTAACTGGAGATACGTATCCGTTGACAGGATCGCATAGTCAATGGTGGAGCCCAACTGGATACAGGATACGACCGCGTAGGCGATAAAGATCAGTGTTGACCCGGAAAAATACGGGAATGACATATTCAGATAAATCGCCATCATGATCGGGATCATCGCAACGATCGGCATCAGAAGTGACCGGAATGCGATCGCGACAACCACATAAATACACAGCATTGCCAGATTATTTGTCCTCTGATAGTCCGGGATCAGGATATCCTCCATGTCCTTCGTCGTCGGGGTATTTCCTGTAATATATGCTTCCCCCGGATAATATCTCCGTATGATTTCGGATACCTCATCCGAATATTGATAAGCGCTCGGGCTCTCCGGCTTCGTTTTTATGTAGATTAAGAGTCTTGCGTATCCGTCTTTGTGGAACTGCTCCGTGATCGAGGACGGCAAAATCTTTTCCGGCACGCCCTTTGGAACAAATTCCGTATATCCCATTACTTTTTTTACGTATTCTTTTTCCTTCAGCTCCTCGACCAGCGCTTCCTCTGTTTTTAAGGAACCCGTCGGGAAGATCGCGACCAGAAGATTCGATCTTCCAAAGATCTCCTCCACCTCTCTCGTCTCATCGTAGATGGTGGTACCGGGTCCTGCTCCTGTCGCGTCCGATCCGTACATGAACGAGTTCATGCCCTGGGCCGCATAGATGAATCCGGCCGACAGGATACTGATGATCAGCAGATACGGACTGATATGGTTCAATACAACGGAAACCTTCTCAAATTTCGGCATGAAGGGCTTATGTCTGGTCCGGTCGATCCTGTCTGACCAGGACAGAAGCAGGGATGGCATGAGCAGGATCACCATTGCCAGAGAACAGAGGATTCCCTTTGCAAGCACGATTCCAAGATCCACTCCCATTTTAAAATTCATAAGCACAAGGACCACAAAGCCGAAAAACGTGGTCATGGACGAGGAAAGCACGGTTTTTAACGTATTGTTCAGTCCCCGCTTTAAGGCAGGGATCTTATCCAGCCCTTCTTCCCTCTCCCTCTCATAGGCATGCAGAAAGAATACCGAATAGTCCATGGAGGTTGCCATCTGCAGAACATCCGCGACATTGTTCGTAACATAGGAGATCCTTCCAAGAATGATATTCGATCCTTTGTTGATCGCAATCGCAGCTCCGATCACCGTCAGGAACAACACCGGCTCAAAGTACGAGGTTGTCGTAAAGAGCAAGATCAAAAATACCAGCACCACAACGATCGCCATGATCATGGTCATCTGGGCTTTTACATGTTCCTCCGTAAATTTATTTGTGGGGGACATGCCGACCAGATTGCCCTTTTCCCCGCAGATCTTCTCGATCGACGCGATTGCCCGGTGCGTCCGCTTGCTGGTATCGCCCTCCACAAAGGTGATATCCATGACTGCGTTGCCGTCTTTATAATAATCGTCAATGTTGTCATAGCGGATAAATGAGGAGGATACATAGATCGGATTCAACGTATCACACCACAGTACCTGATCGACCCCGTCGATCTTTTCAATCTCTGTTTTGTATTGCTTCGCCTCGTAGATCGTCACATCCTTTAGCATCAACCGGCCGGTACCGGGATATCCGAAGGTTTCTTCCATTTTGTTGATGGCGATCTTGGAATCTACCGTATCCGGAAGATACGATGTAAGATCATAGTTTACTTCCACAAAGGGGAACAGGATCAGGTTGATGACGATCAGGACCAGGATCAGATCCCGGATCCCTTTGTTGTGGTCAACAATAAAGCCTGCCACTCCTTCATGCTTTTTTTCTCCCGCGGACTTCAACCCGCGCTTCTTTTTTTCTGCCTTTCCCGCGTCTGTCATCATGCATTCCCTCAATCTTCTCTGATTATAGCTGTTTTCGTTCCGGCATCAGGAGGAACAGACATCGCTCCGTCTTCTCCGCGATCTCATCCGATGGCTGCGACCAGCCCTTTGCGATCCACTCTTTCAGGATTGCAATGCAGCCGCCCGCAAGAAATCCGCCCCGGCTCTCTGCCTCTTCCCCGTCTCTTCCGCACTCGTTTTCCATCTTCCATGCCAGTTTTCTTCGGATGAGCTGCCAGAGGGCGATCATAAATTCCGGATCTCTTTCTTCCGCGAAAACGATCTCCAGAAGCTCGGCATGACTTTTGCACAGCTCATAAAGCTCTTTCACCGGTCTCTGCTCCGGATCAGTCTGACCTGCATCCCATTGATCAAAGATCTCATGGATCTCCTCTAAAAAATCCAGCTCGGATTCCAGAAGAATGTCACCGACATCCTCGTAATAACGGTAAAATGTCCCTCTGTTGATGTCTGCGCATTCTGCCAGCTCCTTCACCCGGATCTCCCTCAGATCCTTCTTGCGGAGCAGCCGGTACAGACTGCTTTGGATCGCCTGCTTTGTCTTTCGGATCCTGCGGTCTTCCGTTTTACCCTCACGTTTTTCCATACATGGCTTACTGCCTTTTTTCTCTGTTTGTTTTGCGCCAATCAACCTCTCATCCCCTCCCTGCATATTTCGTAAATTGCGTCAGAATGTTTGTAATCAAACATTTTTTACCACTTCTGCTTTATATCATACGGATCGGGGCACCTACACGCAATTTACAAAGAGTGCGCTCTGTCTGTATTTATGACACTTCGGCTTCCCTGTCATAATTTTGCAGACGCAAAAAGAGCGTATGAAAAATGAAGCTTCATTCTTCACACGCTCTTCGCGTCCGACCCTGTTCTGTTTCAGGATCATTTTTTAAATTTTTTCAACGCTCCCTCAATTCCGCCTTCTACCAGAATGCAGGCATCCGAAAAGCAGTCCAGATCCTTTGCCTTCATCCCATTGCTGACCCAGTCCAGAAACAGACCG
>CAKRNI010000135.1 GCA_934370915.1 uncultured Lachnospiraceae bacterium | reverse complement strand
TACGATCCGTGGTGGAACGTGGCGGCCCAGAATCAGGCCACAGACCGTGCCCACAGGATCGGACAGGAGAATCAGGTCTCCGTATTCAAGCTCATCACGAAGCACACCATTGAGGAGAATATCCTGAAGCTTCAGGAGATGAAGAGGGATCTGGCGGACACCGTGGTAACCGAAGGGACCGGTGCGCTCAGCAGCATTACGAGAGAAGATCTTATCCGCATGCTGGACGAAGATTTGTAAGAGATGTGTCCGACTGTTGCGGACACAGAAATGACATAAGAAAATCGACAGAAAATTGCAAAGCTTTTTCGGTGGATCTATGATAGCATAGAAAAAGAAAAGCGGACGATGCCGGGACCGGAGTGGAAACACAAAGAGGAGGCATCAGAGAAGCTGAACTTCAGAAAACATACCGGAAAAAGAGGTCAAAAAGATGAGAAAAATGAACAGAATGATTCCGATCGCGCTTGCGTGCGCAATTTTCGCGGCGCAGCCGGCACAGGCGGCTTTGATCATCCGCGCGGACGGAACCACAACAGATACAAAGAAAGCACAGACAACACAGACGACCGGCACACAGGACGGGAGCGAAGGCGGACCGGGATATGAAACATCGGATTCATCGTCCGGCACAAACCAGAAGCAGGTAAGTGACGCGGCAAAAGCTGCCGCAGATGCCATCGCGAAGCCGGAGATCTCATCAGAGGCTGGAATTCTCTATGATGTGACGAATGGAAGAGTTCTTTTTGAGAAGAACGCCGATGAGAAGCTTGCTCCGGCCAGCACCACTAAGCTTATGACAGCGCTTCTCGTGCTGGAAAAGGCAAAGCTGGATGACAAAGTGACATTTTCAAAAACAGCAGTCACAGATCTGGAGTCCGGTGCTGTGAAGATCGGGCTTGTGGAAGGGGATCAGGTGGCTGTAAAGGACTGCCTCTACGCGCTTCTTTTAAAATCAGCCAACGAGGTCGCCAACGGACTTGCGGAACACGTTTCCGGCAGTATTTCGGGGTTTTCGGAGCTGATGAATGCGAGGGCTCGTGAACTTGGATGTACAAATACACATTTTGTGAATCCGAATGGATTAAACTCGGATGAACAGTATACCACATGCCGCGACATGGCAAAGATTGCAGCGGCGGCATTTGCGAATCAGACGCTCTGTGAGATCGATTCTACATTGAGCTATCAATTCCCGGCGACAAAGGCAGCTTCCGCAAGAACCATCACTCCGGGCCACAAGATGCTCTACCCGAAGGATTCCAGATACTATGCAGGAATTGTCGGTGGAAAGACCGGTTATACTTCCAAGGCAGGAAACACGCTGGTGACCTGTGTGGAGAAAGACGGCGTCCGCATGGTTGCGGTGGTCTTAAAATCCAGAAGTACCCATTATGCGGATACAAAGCTGATGCTGGATTATGGTTATCAGTATGTGAATACAGAGAAAGCCGGAACCACATCCACAGGGAAGCAGACAACTGCCGGACACTGGGTTCCGGATAACGGCAGCTGGAGATATGAGTTCGCTGACGGAACAAAGGCTGTCGGAACGATCTACACGATCGATGCGGCTGACTTTGGTTTTGATACGGAAGGAAAGATGGTAACCGGATGGAAGATGTTCGGTACTGAGTGGTATTATTTTGAGTCTAACGGAACCATGGTAAAGAATGCCTGGAGACAGGATTCCGGCAAGTGGTTTTACCTGGGATCTGACGGTAAGATCGTAAAAAATACGACAATCGGCGGCCAGTATGTCGTAGGCGCGGACGGCGCATGGATCCAGTAAGAAAGGGGATCAGAGCCGTACCTGTATTCCGGTGGATCCGGGGTGCGCGCGGCTGGCGGATCGGTGAAAAACAGAAAAGACAAGGAGAAGGATCATGAAAGAAAGAGTAAAAGTAATGCAGGATATGTACGAGAACCGTACAACAAACAAGAAGGCAGCAGGATGCACCGTTATTATCAGCGGGGAAATGAAGGAAGCAATGGATAAGATCATCGCAAAGCATCCGGAGTATAAGAGCTATGCGCAGGCTTTCGCAGGTGTTGTTGAGCGCGGAATCCAGGTATTTGAGGAGGAATAATCCGATTTGGGGACAGCAGCGTTTCTGGCAGCTGGCGTCATGGCTTTTGGCGCCGGCTGCCTGGCACGTTCCCGGTATGAGAGGGACTGCCTTGTAACGGAAGAGTACCGGATCGCCTCGGAAAAGATCTATGGCCCGGGGAAGACCATCGTTTTTCTGACGGATCTCCACAATAAGGAATTCGGGCAAGAAAACAGCCGACTGATGGAAGCTGTGCGGAGGGTAAACCCGGATGCCGTGCTTTTTGGCGGAGACGGGATGGTCGCAAAAAGAGGAAATTCCGATATCAGAATTCCGCTTGCACTTTTAACAGGACTGGCGAAAGAGTTTCCGGTATACTGCGGAAATGGAAATCATGAGTGCCGGCTGCTCTGGAAATCAGATATTTACGGGGACACCTATGAAAACTACCGGACAGCCCTCGAAAATGCCGGGATCCGTTATCTTTCCAATGAGGCGGCGGATCTCGGCCGTGACATCAAAATCTACGGTCTTGATCTTCCGAAGAGTGCTTATCTTCCAAGGGCCGGAGAGATTCCGGAAGGACTTTTAAAGGATGCTCTGGGAGAGCCGGATCCCGAAAGGTTCTGTCTTCTTCTCGCCCACTCCCCGTTGTTTTTTGAGGAGTATGCGGACTGGGGAGCAGATCTTACACTTTCCGGACATTTTCACGGCGGAACCATCCGGCTTCCCATTGTCGGCGGAGTTATGACGCCCCAGTATCAGTTCTTTTATCCGCGCTGTGGGGGGTATTTTGAACTTCCGGAAAGCGGAAAAGAGAAGAGCCGGATGATCGTCGGACGGGGGCTTGGAACCCACTCGATCAATATCCGGCTGAATGACAAGCCGCAGGTGGTTGTTGTGCACCTCTGCGGAATATAAAAAGAGTGTGCGCCTGCACATTCTTTTTTGCGGTTTTATGTCAAATTGTTGGACACGGACTTCCGGAATGGAAGACTGTAACATTATATCTGAGGTGCATATGGAATTATCGTACAAACTGGAAAAGTTTGAAGGTCCTCTGGATCTTCTTCTGCATCTGATTGAAAAGAATAAAGTGAATATCTATGATATCCCGATCGCCGAGATCACGGATCAGTATATGGAGTACGTGCGGCAGATGGATGAAGAAAATCTGGATGTGGTCAGCGAATTTCTGGTGATGGCGGCGACGCTTCTTGATATTAAAGCAAGGATGCTGCTTCCAAAAGAAGTGAACGAGGAGGGCGAGGAGGAAGATCCGAGAGCGGAGCTTGTGATGCGTCTTCTGGAATATAAGAAATACCGGCTGATGTCGGAGGAGTTAAAGGATATGGAGTCCGGGGCAGACCGCGTCTTTTATAAAGATCCGACGATCCCGGCTGAGGTCCGGGAGTATGTGGAGCCGGTGGATCTCGATAAGCTTCTGGACGGGGTGACCCTCACGAAGCTCCAGAAGATCTTCGAGTCGGTGATGAAACGGCAGCAGGATAAGATCGATCCGGTCCGCAGCACCTTTGGAACGATCAGGAAAGATCCGGTGAGTCTGGAGGACAAGATCACCTCAGTCCTCGGCTATGCGAGAAAACACCGGAAATTCAGTTTCCGGCAGATGCTGGAAAAACAGAAAGATAAGACGGAAGTCGTCGTGACATTTCTGGCGCTTTTAGAACTCATGAAGGTGGGGAAGATTCATCTGACTCAGGAACATCTCTTTGACGACATGTATATCGAATCACTTGAGCCGGAAGGCTGGGAAGACGACGAGGATATTGTAGTCACGACTGTCCAGTAGATGAACGTACGGTTTGCGCTGACAACAGGAAAACATGGGATGACAGGGTGATATGACGGTGGAGGAAATTGAATGAGAGTGGAAAACCTGAAAAAGCAGGAGTCTGTTGTGGAGTCTGTGCTGTTTACCATGGGGCAGTCTGTGGAGATCCGCCAGCTTGCGGCGGCATTGGAATCGGATGAGGAGACGGCCGTTCAGGCCGTGGAACGCCTGAAGGAAAAATATGACAAGAGAAAGGCGGGCATGCAGATCGTGCGTCTCGATGACAGCTACCAGATGTGCAGCCGTGTGGATTACTATGAACACCTGATCCGGGTGGCGGCGACACCGAAAAAACAGGTGTTATCGGATGTGGTGATGGAGACACTGGCGATCATTGCCTACAAGCAGCCGGTGACGAAGGCGGATATCGAGAAGATCCGCGGTGTAAAATCGGATCACGCGGTGAACCGCCTTGTGGAGTACGATCTGGTGTACGAGGCGGGACGGCTCGATGCGCCGGGAAGACCGGCACTTTTTGCCACAACGGAGGAATTCCTGCGCCGTTTCGGTGTCGGATCCACGGAACAGCTCCCGGAGATGAACGTGGAGCAGAGGGAGGAGATCCGGAGTGAGGTCGAGGAGGAACTGAACCTTAAGATCGATGAGGAAGGTCATCTGCTCGATGAGTCGGAATGTGCCACAAAGCCTGAAGAGAGTGAAAATGACGCCATGACAGGCGATAAAGAGAACGATACAGAAAATGAGGATAACAGCGAAGGCTGCGAGGAGGATTCCATATCATGAAATGCAGTGAGATCAAGGTGATCAAGAAAGACGGGACAAAGGAAGAATTCAATGTCCAGAAAGTTCTTGCGGCGGTGAACAAGTCCGCAAACCGCGCAATGATAAACTTCTCAAAGGCGGAGAGCAAATTTATCTGTGAGTTCGTGGAGGAGAAGGCGGAAGATCTGGGTCAGGCGGAGGTACCGATCGCTCAGATGCATAACATTGTTGAGGGGGCGTTGGAGCGCGTCAATCCCGCTGTCGCGAAGAGCTACCGCGATTACCGCAACTACAAGCAGGATTTCGTCCAGATGCTGGATGAGGTCTACAAAAAGAGCCAGTCCATCATGTACATCGGTGACAAGGAGAACAGCAACACCGACAGTGCTCTGGTCTCAACAAAGCGGAGCCTGATCTTTAACGAATTAAATAAATCCCTATACCAGAAGTTCTTCATGACTGTTGAGGAGCTTCAGGCGTGCCGTGATGGATATATCTACATCCACGACATGTCCGCAAGACGTGACACGATGAACTGCTGTCTTTTTGATGTCAATGAGGTTTTAAGCGGCGGATTTGAGATGGGAAACATCTGGTACAACGAGCCGAAAACGCTGGATGTCGCCTTTGATGTCATCGGTGATATCGTCTTAAGCGCCGCGAGCCAGCAGTACGGTGGTTTTACCGTGCCGAGCGTGGAGAATATCCTTGCGCCTTACGCGGAGAAGTCCTACGGAACCTATATCGCAAAGTATATCGACCTCGGTCTCGAGGAGGAGAAAGCGAAAGCGGTGGCATGGAACGACGTGCAGCGTGAGATGGAACAGGGATTTCAGGGCTGGGAGTACAAGTTTAACTCCGTCTCCTCCAGCCGCGGAGATTACCCGTTTATTACCATGACGGCAGGGACAGGAACCAGCCGGTTCGCGAAGATGGCCACCATCACGATGTTGAATGTGCGGAAAAAAGGTCAGGGAAAGGAAGGGCACAAGAAGCCGGTTCTGTTCCCAAAGCTTGTGTTCTTATATGATGAAAACCTTCATGGACCGGGAAAAGAGCTGGAGGACGTCTTCGAGGCAGGCATCGAGTGCTCCTCAAAGACCATGTACCCGGACTGGCTGTCCCTGACCGGAGAGGGATATATCGCCGGCATGTATAAGAAGTATGGAAAGATCATAAGTCCAATGGGATGCCGCGCTTTCCTTTCCCCCTGGTATGAGAGGGGCGGAATGGAACCGGCGGATGAGAAGGACGTACCGGTGTTTGTCGGCCGTTTCAATATCGGTGTTGTGAGCCTGCATCTTCCGATGATATTAGCGAAGGCGAGACAGGAGAGCAGAGATTTCTACGAGGTTTTAGACTATTATCTGGAGCTGATCCGCAAGATCCACATCCGCACCTACGCGTATCTTGGAGAACTGCGCGCGTCCACAAATCCCCTTGCCTACTGCGAGGGCGGATTCTACGGCGGACATTTAGGTCTTCACGATAAGATCAAGCCGCTGTTAAAGACAGCAACAGCCTCCTTTGGAATCACAGCGTTCAACGAGCTTCAGCGGCTTTATAACGGAAAATCCCTGGTGGAGGATGGTGCGTTCGCCATTGAAGTGTTGAAGCATATCAACGGGAAAGTAGAGCAGTTTAAACATGAGGACGGAAATCTTTACGCGATCTACGCCACACCGGCGGAGAACCTCTGCGGCCTGCAGGTAAAGCAGTTTCGGAAGAAGTACGGAATTGTGGAGAACGTTTCCGACCGGGAGTACGTCAGCAACGGCTTCCATTGCCACGTGACAGAGGACATTACCCCGATCCAGAAACAGAATCTGGAACACCGTTTCTGGGAGCTCTCCAACGGCGGGAAGATCCAGTATGTAAAATACCCGATTGACTATAACAAAGAGGCGATCCGCTCCCTGGTGCGCCGTGCCATGAAGATGGGATTCTATGAGGGCGTGAATTTGTCCCTCTCCTACTGCGACGATTGCGGCCATGAAGAGTTAAATATGGATGTGTGTCCGGTGTGCGGAAGCAGGAACCTGACGAAGATCGACCGAATGAATGGGTATCTGAGTTATTCCCGTGTGAAAGGCGATACAAGATTAAATGACGCCAAAATGGCCGAGATCGCTGAGAGAAAGAGCATGTGATAAAACCAGTTTGCAGTGCACGGATTCAGGCAGAAAAATGCGTTGCAAGCTTGCTTGCATAAGCATTTTTCTGCCTGAATCCGTATAGGGC
>CAKRNI010000134.1 GCA_934370915.1 uncultured Lachnospiraceae bacterium | reverse complement strand
GCGGCTTCCAGACGCTCCGTCAGGGTGAGGTTCTTCTCATCCGGAAAGATTTTCTGGAGGCCGGAATAAAGATCCGCCCCCGAAACATTTATTTCTTCTTCCTTATACATATCCATAGACTCCGCGGACAGAAACTTCCCCGGAGATGATCTCCTTTAATGTGCCATCGGAAAGGCGGACCAGAAGTGCACCTTCCCTGTTGATTCCCTCTGAGACGCCGCGGTATTCTCCCGCCGGGTCCAGAACGCACACCTCATTGCCGAGATTTACGAGGTTCGCGTTGTACTCCTCGATAAGTCCGGACATATCCTGAGCCTTCATGAAGGTGTCATAATATCCCTCGAAGGCTTCCATGATCGCTGCGATGATCTCGCTTCTCTTCTGGATCTTTCCGCTCTCGATCCTAAGAGAAGTTGCCGTTGCCTTGATATCGTCCGGGAATTCTGTCTGATTGACGTTGACCCCTGTTCCCGGTATCACATACTGGATCTCCATGAGTTCCGTGCTCATCTCTGTCAGGATCCCACAGATCTTCTTCTTGTTCAGGACAAGATCATTCGGCCATTTGATCTCAGATCTCAGGCCCGTCGCGTTTTCAATCCCTTTTCTCGTGGCAAGTGCCATGACAAGAGTCAGCATGGACGCCGCCATGGGATCGATCTGCGGTCTTAAAAGCATACTCATCCAGATCCCCACACCTGCGGGGGATGTCCATACGCGGCCTCTTCTGCCTTTCCCTCCGAGCTGCCGCTCCGCAACCGCAAGAGTTCCATGGGGAGCCCCCTGTTCCGCGAGACTCCTGATCTCATTGTTCGTGGAAACAGTCTCCTCGAAGAACGCCACCTTCGCTCCTGCCCATTTCGTGTGGATCGTGCTTTCCAGTTCTTCCTTTGAGAGTACATCTGCCGATCCCTTTAAAATATATCCCTTATTCCGAACGGCCTCGATCTCATAGCCCTCTTCCTTCAACTGGTTGATGACCTTCCAGACTGCTGTTCTTGAAACGCCAAACCTCTCACAAAGTTCCTGTCCGGAAATATAGCCATCTGTCTCCTTCAATAACTTCAGGATCTCTCCCTTCATCTCATTACCTCCACCAGATACTCATTGCGCTTAAACATGTAAAGATCAGCAGGACCGTACCAAATGCCATCTGGAACACTGCCGCCGTTCTCCTCCGTCTCTCCCTTTTTGTCCGGGACAGCCAGTATTTTCCTGTGGCAAGGTTTAAAACCGCCGCCAGAAAAAAAATCACCGGAAAGAGGAACATATACTCCTCCGGATCAAGGAACGAAATGACGGACATGACCACCACCGCAATACCGATGATAATGTGCATGGCATCAAGTGCCATGGATTCGCTCCTTACTTTCCTTCTCTTATTGTTTTCCGCCATATTTCAGCGTTCTCCTCATATCTTCTCTTATCTGCCGCATAATCAGGTCTTCCCGAGAGGATCTCCTGAAGCTTCCCGACGATCTCATCCGGTGTGTAGACCTGAAAGGCTTCCAGCTGCATTTTCTTTGCGAACACTTCCAGAACCGCTCCGTAGAGATCCCTGTAATCCCACTCCGGGCGAAGACGCAGTTTTTTCGCAAGAAACGGGAATATCTTTTCCGTGTAGACACGATACCCGTTAAGTTTCGCAAAGTCTTCTTCCCTCACATAAGGCTTCAGCCACTCCTTGAACATGTCAAGTTCTGACATGATCCTGCCAAAATAATACGCCTCGGAATATGGCATGTCAAGATAATATTTCCTCCCGCAAAGTCCGTAAAGGAAACGCAGGCCGTCAAAATATCCAAGTTCCATATTTTTCTTCGTTCTCTCGCTGTCGAACTCTAAAATCCCGCCAAGATTCCGTTTCGGCGCGATCTCATGGATCGTCACATCCTTTGGAATATCCATAAAGATGCGCCTGTCCACGCCGATCCCGTAGAGCCGGATCACAATAAGATCCTTATACCCCCTGTCTGTCAGAAGATCCACCGGAACATTATTGACACTTCCGCCGTCCAGATATGTCTTTCCGCCAATCTTTTCCTGCTTGAAGCCCGGAAAATACGCGCTGGCCATCAGCATATCTTTCATAGTCCCCGGCGGTGCTGACTTCACGTCAAAATCCTCTTCCCTCCGGTCCGTGACGGAAAAGGACGCGGCGCAGAAATCCCGGGGTGAACGCCTGATCCGCTCCTCATCCACAGTATCTTCCAGAAGCTTTTTCAGAGGACTGATATCGAGTCCCCTGTCTGAAACCACCCGTTTGAATTCTGCCGCCGCGTCGGTCATTTTCATGGATCGAACGCCGAATTTCTTTAATTTTCCAATCATGGAATCGTCGATCTGGACCACCGTGGAGTAGGTCATATTTTCCCATATCTTCTCCGCCGTTTCAAGATCATCCATGCAGATCAGGGCGCCGTTCAACGCCCCTACGGACGTTCCGGCAACTCCCCGAATCTTCACTCCGGCTTCCCGGAGCGCTTTCCAGACACCGATCTGATATGCGCCCCGGGCTCCTCCGCCCTCTAAAACGATCCCATATTCTTTTTCAAGATCAATTCTCAGTTTCACTCTTCTTTGCAATCTCCGTCACACTTGTCACAAGACCTGCGAGAGACTGGATCTCAGACGGAATGATGATCTTTGTTGCCTTGCCGTCTGCCGCCTTCGCGAATGCCTCAAGACTCTTTAACTGTAAAACTGCCTGATCAGCACCTGCCTCCTTGATCATGCGGATACCGTCGGCATTTGCCTGCTGGATCTTTAAGATCGCTTCGGCCTGTCCTTCCGCCTCGCGGATCCGTTTCTCCTTCTCCGCCTCCGCGTGAAGGATCGCTGCCTGCTTATCTGCCTCCGCATCGAGGATCGCGGACTGTTTCTTACCTTCTGCCACAAGGATCGTAGACTTCTTCTCACCTTCCGCGCGCAGGATCGCCTCACGGCGTTCACGCTCAGCTTTCATCTGCTTCTCCATGGCATCCTGGATCGCTGCCGGCGGGATAATATTTTTCAACTCCACACGGTTGACCTTGATTCCCCACGGATCTGTCGCAACATCCAGTGCGGAACGCATCTTCGTGTTGATGGTCTCACGGGAGGTCAGCGTCTGATCAAGCTCCAGATCACCGATGATGTTGCGGAGCGTAGTAGCGGTCAGATTCTCAATCGCCATGATCGGATTCTCAACGCCGTATGCGTAGAGCTTCGGGTCCGTGATCTGGAAGAACACGACCGTATCGATCTTCATGGTTACATTATCCTTTGTGATCACCGGCTGCGGGGCGAAGTCAACGACCTGTTCTTTTAAGAGAACGCGCTTTGCAACACGGTCGATAAACGGAACCTTAAAGTGGATTCCCACGTTCCAGGTTTCCAGGTATGCGCCAAGCCTCTCCACGACCATCGCCTGTGCCTGAGGCACGATACGGATGCACGAAACAAGGATCAACAGAATGATAAAGATCAGTACTAATACTAAAATTGCTGGCATCTTTAAATCCTCCTTTATGAGTTTTGGGAAAAATTTTATTTCTGGCTTTCAGAGGTTTCGGAAACCGGTTCCACAATAAGCTTCACGCCCCGGACTTCCTTTATGAGCACATGGGTCCCCACAGGGATCGTCACTGCGTCATCCGCAGATCTCGCCGTCCACTCCTGCCCGTTGACGACTGCGGCACCGGACGGCTCATTGTTGTCGATCTTTACAATCACTTTCGCCCTTCTTCCGATCAGTCCGTCCACATTTGTCTTCACGGTTTCCCGGTTGATGAACCGGGCCGCGAGCGGTCTCGTAAAGAGCAGCATGATAAACGATACGACCAGAAATACTACAAGCTGCGTTTTGACGGAAACTCCAAGGAACGCAGCGAAAAACGCGAACAACGCGCCGCCCGCAAACCAGATCGTCGTGAGCGCCATAGTCGCCGCCTCGATTCCGATCAGAATTACAAAGGCCACCAGCCATCCGATCATATCCATAAAATCACTCCTTTACGCGCCGCTGTCTCGCCGCCTCGAACATCAGGATCGATGCTGCAATGGCGGCATTTAAGGACTCCACCTTTCCCGCCATGGGGATCTTCACCCAGATATCCGCCAGGTTGGAAAGCTTTTCTGTCAGCCCGTTTCCCTCGTTTCCGATCAGGAATGCCGTATTACCAGTATAATCTTCCTGTTCGTAATTATTCTTTCCCGCGAGATGGGCCGCAAAAACACGGATCCCCCGCGCCTTCAGATCCAGAACTGTCTGTTCCAGATCATCCGTATAATAGAAGGGGACACGGAACACGGATCCCATGGTGGAACGGATCACCTTCGGGTTATAGAGATCCACAGTGTCACGGCTCATGATAAGTCCCGTGACCCCCGCGCCTTCCCCGGCTCGCAAGATCGTTCCGAGGTTTCCCGGATCCTGAAGATTTTCCAGAACCATCAGGTGGGCGGGACGATCATTCTTTAAAAGATCTTCCATCCCATAGGAAAATTGTCTGACAAGTGCCAGCACCCCCTGAGGCGTCTGCGTATCGGACATTGCCGCAAACACCTGATCACTGACAAGTTCATATCCCGGATACTCCGCAAGAATTGCGGCATTCTCCGGATTTTTCGCGAAAGTTTCAGAAACATAGATACTTTTAACCTGATTCTTCGGGAGCTCAGCGGCCATACGCACTCCCTCGACAACGAAAAGTCCCTGTTCGTTTCTCGCTCTCGCTTTCTTTTTTAACTCGATGACCGCTTTTACCTGATCATTTTTTGTACTCGTGATCATCGATCTGCCTCCGGGTTAAGCTTTTCCACTTCATCCATCCAGATCCGTCTCGCTACGTCACTCGGCATTCTCAAGTCTCCTCTCGGAGAAACGGCAACCGATCCGACCTTCGGACCGTCCGGCAGGCAGGAACGCTTGAACTGCTGCGCAAAGAAGCGGCGGTAGAAGGTATTTAACCACTTGTAGATCACCGGATCCCCGTAAACTCCCGCAAAAGCGATCTTCGCAAGGCGGTAGATCTTTGCCGGGTGATAGCCGTAACGGAGAATATAGTAAAGGAAGAAATCATGAAGCTCATAAGGTCCGACAAGATCCTCCGTCTTCTGGGATATTTTTCCATCCTCCGGCGGCAGAAGCTCCGGGCTTACCGGTGTATCGAGAACATCGTAAAGGACATCCGCAAGGGCCTTGTCACCGCAGGTATCCGCATAGTAACGGACAAGATGGCGGACCAGCGTCTTCGGAACGGAGGCGTTCACGCCATACATGGACATGTGGTCACCGTTGTAAGTAGCCCAGCCGAGAGCAAGCTCGGACATATCTCCTGTTCCGATAACCATACCGTTCGTCTTGTTCGCAAGGTCCATAAGGATCAGTGTGCGGTATCTCGCCTGAGAGTTCTCGTAGGTTACGTCATGGATCGCCGGGTCATGTCCGATATCCTCAAAGTGGAGGGACACTGCTTTTCTGATATTTATTTCTTTTAATGATGCCCCCAGTTTCTTTGTCAGCATGACCGCATTATTGTAGGTCCGGTCAGTGGTCCCGAAACACGGCATTGTAACTGAGAGGATATTTTCTCTCGGAATCCCCAGCAAATCGAACGCTCTCGCTGTGACGAGAAGTGCCAGCGTAGAATCAAGTCCGCCGGAAATTCCTACCACTGCGCTTTTTACGCCGGTGTGGGCAAGGCGTTTCTTTAAGCCCATCGCCTGAATCGTTAAGATCTCCTCACAGCGTGCCGTTCTCTCCTCTGCGTTTGACGGAACAAACGGTGCCGGATCGATATAGCGTTTTAAGGTGAGCTCCACCGGTTCTAAGATGAAGTCCATGAAATCATAGTCCTCAGCCTCAACACCCGGCTGACATGTGGTCATTCGTCTTCTTTCATTTTTAAGGCGGTAAAGATCGATATCCGCCGTGATCATTCCGTTTTTGAAGCGCTCGGATTTCGCAAGGATATTTCCGTTCTCTGCGATCATGTCATGCCCGCCGAATACGAGATCCTGGGTAGACTCACCCTCTCCCGCGTTGGCGTAGATATATGCGCACACAAGACGGGCAGACTGGCCTGAGATCAGCGCCTCACGGTATCCTGCCTTTCCTGTTGTCTCATCGCTGGCGGAGCAGTTCGCGATCACGGTTGCTCCGGCCTTCGCGTGGGATACGCTGGGCGGATCCATCGTCCAGACATCCTCACAAAGCTCCGCGGCAACCACAAGTTCCGGGATATTTGTACAGCGGAACAAAACCTTGCTTCCAAACGGGATCAGGCGTTCTCCCCACTCTACCACATCCGGCTTTACCGGCCCCGGATTGAAGTGGCGGAGCTCATAGAACTCAGAATAGTTCGGGAGATGCCTCTTCGGAACGAGTCCCAATAATTCTCCGCTCTTAATGACAGCTGCCACGTTATAAAGTTTTCCGTCCTTCATCCACGGGAGTCCGATGAAGGTCAGCATATCCATCGCTTTTGATGCATTTAAGAGCCATAAGAGTTCTTCCTTTGCCTGATCGATCAGCGTATCCTGTAAAAACAGATCGCCGCAGGTATATCCGGTAAGCCCCAGCTCCGGGAACACCAGAATCTTTACGTCCTGATCCGCCGCCTCCTGCATCATCTTCCAGGTCTGCTCCCGGTTAAACACCGGATCCGCAACCTTTAAATCTGGGGTGGCTGCTGCCACCCGGATAAATCCGTCTTTCATGTCTGTTCTCCTTAATCTATTCTGACTTTGATGGCCGCGCTGCGCGCAGATGTTCAGTCAATCCTGGAGTGTATTCCGTTACAGTAACTGTTCCGTACCTTCGCAGTTACCCGTTATACAACAATTCAGTCATAAACGGTGCTTTCTATTGTTTTGAAAATTTCCGCATGGCTGAATGATTACTTTTTATTATACACTTTTTTTCTGAAAAGGGCTATGGATTTTCGATTGTTTTATATATATT
>CAKRNI010000133.1 GCA_934370915.1 uncultured Lachnospiraceae bacterium | reverse complement strand
GATAAAAATGATACTCTATCTAAATTCTTCCTAAAAAGAAAGCAGAATCCCTCCTCCGAGTTTTCCTGCCCATCCTTTAGTCTTTATACATTTTCTCGATCACACAAGTATGTGTTTTGGTATCTCTATCATAATTAATTCCTGCCAGAAGCAGATTTCCCTGATATTATTTCTTGAAGCTAATTGAATCAATCTGGAGATAGATTTTCTGATGGCGCGAAATGGAAAGTTCAAGTATATACTTGTCCGTGCTGTCATCCTCTGTACATTGAAATACCATTTCACCATTTCCATCATCCAAGACAATGATATGAAACTCTGAAACATTTTCCGTAATATTATGATAATCACTTACAAAAGTCTCTGGTTCCGACGCGATCGACCATTCTTTACTCTTGTTATCATTATTAAGTTCCAGCAGTAGAGAATCTCCATCGATAACCTTAGCCGACCAATTATCACCATCGGCAACAAATGATGTTGGCTTATATGGTCTGTTTAAGAACATTACCGCTGCACCAACTGCTGCACATACCACGCCAGTTAAAAGGATAATAACTTTCTTCATACAGATCTCACCTCTTTATTACATTCCGATTGGTCTAAAATTCTCTTATAAAATTCCGCTATTTTTTATTCACAGCAATGGCCCCGGCATTCGCTAATAACATAAGAACGACATACCCGCATAAGATCGTAAACATAGACGGAACAACATCCGCCAGCGCACTCCAGTCTCCCTTATTCACCCAATCTAAAACCATCCGATACTGCATCAACAGCGTAACTGCCACAAACGCCAAAGAACATCCTGAAGCCCAATTTGTCTCCTCCTTTTTCTTAGCAGCCATTCCCCAGGCTGCCACGCAAAAAACAACACTCATAATACCAGTTGCTATCCACATACACGATACCTCCTCTTAATTCCATACTGTCCCGTTCTATTTGTTTCCTTACGTCCTCCAATTTCCAGCCAAAATAACTACTACTGTCTGTCCTTTCGAACCAGTTCAACCAACATAACCGCGATCCCCAAAACCACCAGGAGGATAGCCATCCCAAACACCTCTGTCAGCCCCATCTCCGCCACCGTCGTCATAAATCTCCCCGGCGGAGTCGACCACCCGGACGTCAGGTTATTTCCAGCCACAAACATCACCATCATCGCCCAGATACTGCCGGTCAAAGATAAAAAGCCGCCAATCAATACTTTCTTCATTCCTTATTCCTCCTTTGCCTTAGATCCTATCGATTCATTTAAAACACAAACGGAAATTCAAACTCCTCTCCCTCACTAAAAGGAGAGTTTCCATCCACTTTCGTAATTCTGAAACCTGCGCCATCCCATCCATGGATGTTGATCATTCCACTCACGCTTCCATCATCCGAAGTAAACTCCAATTCTCCATTCCCGTGGTCCTCAAATATTCCTTCTAATTCTCCCAATCTATAAATAGAAATAACCGCTTCGTCTGTTCCATCGATTCCCTGTCTGAGGTCCATAGAACTGTATACGTCCCCAGTCCCCTCATTATCTACAAACAGTCCATACGTCTCCGATTTCTCCGGCATCAAAACCTCTTCACCCCTGAGTTTTGCCACCTCTCTGGCCAGAATATACGCCCGATTTTTCGTGATCTCTTCCAAAAAAGAATTCTCAAGAAGCGGATACATACTGCCATTCTCCTCGCTGGTTCCGATGCTGAGAAGCACCGCCTCTTCCTTCATGGCGATCCAGTTCCTCTGTTCTTCGAGAACCCGCTTTTTTGTCTCCTGATCCGCCAGGCTGCTGAATCTGCTCCAGAGATTATTGAGTTCCGTGTCCCATATCACATAAAGCCATCTGGATGAAAGATTCATCTCTCCCTGCGTTTCCGCCTTTTTCGACAGCACAGTATATTTCTCCGTAATCTTTTCAATATTCTTCAGTTCCTTCTGCAAAGACTCTGAATGCGATACCATATAGGAAACATCTGCCTTTATATCTTCCGTATAATCATTCTCGAAATCAATCTCTATCATATCATCCCAGTCATCGGCATCGCCCATCTTATTTTTGCTGCCCAGCGTCTCTGCTCCCTGAGATCCATTCACAGTTTCACTGCCTGTATTCTCCACACTGACTATATTTTCTGTACTCTGATCACTCACTGCATTTCCACTTTTCCCGCATCCAACACAAAGTCCAACAGCCAGAATCAGTGTTAGCACATAATTTTTCTTCTTCATAACCTAACATTTCCTTCCCTTTTCATTCCTTTAATCATCCGCCTTCATCCTCTCATCCAGCTTCGCAACACACTCTCCATACATCTTTTCACCCAGGATCTTCTCAAAAATCCCCCGATTCTCTTCATAAGCCTTCTCTGCCTTCTTCTTCCCCTTAGCAGTCCCCCGAAACTTCATCATTCCATCGACATACTCCTTCGCCTTCCACTGCTTTGTGCTCTTGGCCTACCAACCACATTTTCGCATGATTAGTGACCAGCTCTGTTTCGATACCTAATTTTAACATAAATCTGTTTCAATTTGGCTTTCCTTCTAAAATCGTACGATTTTCGTAAGTAATTCGTTCAAAATTAACTATCCGTATGCAAAAATCACAGAAAGTTTCCGTGTTTTGAGAAAACCATCACTAAAGCAGAAGTAACGAAACAAAAACGGCTGACCGTCCTCCTGCCTCAAAGGAGATACGACCAGCCATTCTATTTTATAATTTATCCTACTAAAAATACGGATGCTGTCTTTCCGCCGGTTCCGGGCCGCAGTACATTCCGTATGCATCGCAGATCCAGTATGTGCCGTTCACATCGACACGCGTCCACTGATGGGCGTACTGGTTCTCGTTAATATGTTCATACGGAATCCCCAGAATATTCAGGCAGAGTCCCGTTGTCCGGGTACATCCCGCACAGGACGCAGAATGCAGAACCAGATATCCGTACGGGTCATTATAGTGATCCGTGGACATGGAATAGCTCATCTGTGTATCAAAAAGTCCCCTTAACGACACAGCGATATGGTTCAGCTGTTCTTCACGGCTTGCAAACGCTACAGGAGTCACGATCTTTAATGCCTCCTGATATGCCGCTTCAAACTCAGTGTCCGTCATGCGCTTTTTGATGCTTTTATAGTTGGCCAGATCCGCGATCGGAACAGGTGTCCATGCCGCCTTGATCTGTTCTTCCGTCAGCTCCAGGCTGTCACCCGCCAGTCCCTGCTCCGACGGCTTACGGCCTTCTGCCATTCCGAAATTCATGTAATGGCGAAGCAGAGACGCCTCATCTGTTCCGCAGGCTGCTGCCACATCCGGATTTGCTGACGCATAATACGCCGGATCGAATTTTGACGATGCATATGCCGGAAAGCTGGAAATACCTGCGCAGAGCGCTGCCGCACACATCATGACTTTAAGAAAATGTCTCATACTCATTCCTCCTGTCTGTTTGTATCCGTTCACGGTAATACGTTCTGCTTACAATGTATCACGATTTTCCCTGTCCGGCAACTAAATTCGCTGTTGAGAGATGCAGGCGGTTCATTTTAAACTGCCACTCCGGACTCCAGCACCTTTCCGATTCGTAAATGAATTCTTTATGACCTGCAGATGCACATATCTCTAAGTCACAGCACTTTTTTAATCCGCTCCATGCACTCCTCAATCGTCTTCCTCGGTGCCGCCACATTGATCCTCTGGAATCCGGTTCCTGTCTTTCCGAAGATCTTTCCACTGTCCAGCCACAGCTTCGCGTCGTAGATGATCCGGCGGTCCAGCTCATCGGCACCGATTCCGGTCCCTCTGAAATCCAGCCACAAAAGGTAGGTTCCCTCGCCGTCAATGACGTTCACTCCCGGCATGTGATCCTTCACATATTTCTTTACATAGGCGATATTTTCCCGCACATATGCAAGCATGCTCTCGTACCACTCATCGCCCTTCTCATACGCCGTCTGTGCTGCCACAAGTCCCAGCACGCCCAACTGGCTGATTCCCGCGGCATCGACCTGATGCTGAAATTTCTGTCTCAATGCTTCATTTGGGACAAAAATATTGGAGATCATCATGCTCGCCAGGTTGAAGGTTTTGCTCGGAGATGTGCAGACCACGCAGATATCCTCAAATTCCTTTTTAAGTGAAGCAAACACGGTGTGCTCTCCCCGGAACACAAAATCGTTGTGGATCTCATCGCTGACCACCGTCACACTGTATTTTACACACAGATCTCCCATTCCGGTCAGTTCTTCCTTCGTAAACACTCTTCCCGACGGGTTGTGGGGATTGCAGAGAAGGAACAGCTTTACCTGATGTTCCACAATCTTCTTCTCAAAATCAGCAAGATCGATATGGTATCGGTTGTCTTCTCCTAAATACAGGTCGCTGCTAACGATCACTCTGTCGTTGTCCCGGATCACCTCAGAAAACGGATAGTAGACCGGCTGCTGGATCAGGATGCTGTCTCCTGATTTCGTGAACGCCTTTACTGCCATCGCGAGGGCAAATACTACGCCCGGAGTCTTGATCAGCCACTCTTCCTCGATTTTCCAGTGATGGTGACGTTCCATCCAGCCTGCTACTGCATGAAAATACACTTCCTGAGTATCGCTGTAACCAAAGATCCCATGCTTCGCCCGTTCAATCAGCGCGTCCTCCACATAGGAAGAGGTTTTGAAATCCATGTCTGCCACCCAGAGCGGGAGAACATCCGCCGGCTTTCCTCTCCTCTTTGCAAAGTCATATTTCAGGCAGTCCGTGCCCCGGCGGTCAATGATCTCATCAAAATTCAAATTTCTTTCCGTCATACCGATATCCTCTCTCCTTTTGCCCCATGCCTTATTTCAGCTCACCAAATATCTTCGATAACTCTGCGAGAAGATCCTCGATATCCTCAATTCCGACCGAAAGCCGGAGCGTACACGGTGTGATTCCGTTTTTCAGGCGGACTTCTTCCGGCACATCCGCATGGGTCTGGGTCGTCGGATAGGTGATCAGTGTCTCAACACCGCCGAGACTCTCAGCAAACCTGATCATTCTGACACTCTCGAGAATCTGCAGCGCATGGGCCTCTGTATCCACATTGAAGGTCAGCATGGAGCCAAAGCCTCTGGCCTGCTTTTTCATGATCTCATAACCCGGATGCTCCGGAAGTCCCGGGTAATATACATGTTTCACCACCGGCTGTTCCTTCAGCCAGTTTGCGATCTTAATGGCGTTCTCCTGGGACCGCTCCATGCGGATTCCGAGAGTCTTGATGCCTCTTAAGATCAGCCAGCAATCGAACGGGGCAAGTCCGGCACCGGTGGTCTTGATGATAAACCGGAGCTGTTCCTGGACTTCTTCGTTGTCTGTCACGATAAATCCGGCTAAGGTATCATTGTGTCCGCCCAGGAACTTCGTTCCGCTGTGGATCACGATATCCGCGCCGAGTTTTAACGGGTTCTGAAAATATGGAGAAAGGAATGTGTTATCGACGATCAGAAGAAGATGGTGTTTCCTGGCGATCTTCGCGATCTCGGAAATATCAGATACATTCATCATTGGATTTGTCGGTGTCTCAATGTAGATCGCCTTCGTATTTTCTTTTACAGCGCCTTCGATATCGTCGCGGGAGCAGTTTAAGAATGTGAACTCGTACCCGTTCTTTTTCGAAATGTTGTCGAATAAGCGGACGCTTCCGCCGTAGAGATCTGCCTCAGCGATGATATGGTCACCCGGCTTGAAGATCTCCATCAACAGTGTGATCGCCGCCATTCCGCTTGAAAGGGCAAAGGCATCGATACCGCCCTCCAGACTTGCGACAACCTTCTCCAACTGCTCTCTCGTCGGGTTCTGCAGTCTGCTGTAATCATAGCCTGTGCTCTTCCCGACACCTGCGTGGGCGTATGTCGCCGTCTGATAGATCGGGTAACTTAAAGACCCGAAATGCTCTGTTTTTCCCTCAGATTCCTCTAAATGTAAACATCGTGTGTTAATTCCTCTCTCCATATCTTTTCACTCCTGTCCTGTTTTCTCTTGTAAATAGAGAGTTCATATTCCTACTATCCAAATAGGATATTTGATAATAATCTACCACCGGACGGCAGTTCTGTATAATCTTTCTATTTTATGGTTACATATAGAGAAAACCTATAACTATTCGGTAAAAAGAAACACCCATGCGGGTCATAGAACTGGATCACAATGATATTTCCTGTTTTCAGAAAAATTAAACAGAGTTTTGTCCAATATGCTCAACGATTGTATCAGCGATCTCCTGCTTCGGCTTTCCGATGGCTGTTCCCAATTCCTCATACAAGAGCTTTTCCGCAATCTGGAAATATTTCGTATCTGTCGCTGTACATTTCTTCCCCTGCGCAAGCCTCTGCTGCTTTCGCTGATAGATCATCTTTATGATTGCGACCAGCGCCGCCGGATCATTCGCCTTGACCGCCTCTTTATACTTCTGCTCCCGCATCTTCTCATTCTCTGTCCATGCTGCCGGAATATCCGGAATCATTCCGATCAATTTCCACGCATTCTCCTCCGTCAGACACGGTCTCAGCGCAGAGTCCGAATTTGCGACAGACACATATATCTTTTCCTTCTCATCCTCCACCGGACGCATCAGATAATACAATTTATGATCCATTTTCCCCTGCGTATCCAGGTATAAAATATCCTCTATTCTGCACACTCCTGTGACCTGCTTACTGACAAAATCTCCAATCTCATATTTCATAAAATCATCCCCTTGCTGAACACTGACTTCAGGTTTCACACATCTGATCTCTGCCTCTAAAACCGCCGGATCAGTTCAGATAGTCTCCCACCGGAGATGTATTGTACTGCTTTTTGATCTCGATCACAATCGTTC
This sequence comes from uncultured Lachnospiraceae bacterium, assembly GCA_934370915.1. GTDB lineage: Bacteria > Bacillota > Clostridia > Lachnospirales > Lachnospiraceae > Pilosibacter. The sequence continues at coordinate 176 of CAKRNI010000133.1, read as the reverse complement.
CATCTTCATTCGTCTTTTCGGATAAAATTTTATACTTTGTCCCACTTCTGCCCAACTGTACCTTATACTTTTCATACTCCTGACAGATCATCTTCTTCGCATATTCACTCGTATCACCGTCATGATTTGAAAAACACACCGTCTGGGTAATGCAGGCTGCCTTGATTCTTTTCATT
>CAKRNI010000132.1 GCA_934370915.1 uncultured Lachnospiraceae bacterium | reverse complement strand
TCGAATGAACTACTCCTGTCATACAATTTCTTCTCTCATCCAGACTATACTGTCGGTTTTGGAATCTCACCAAATCAACTGCCTGCGCAGGTCGCGGACTATACCGCCGGTGGGGAATTTCGCCCCGCCCCGAAGAACGATATTAATTTGTTCGTTAACAGAATATCACACTTCCTGTGACACTGCAATCATTTTTTATCAATCAGCGGAAATGTCCGTAAGAATGTCCCGCTGCCATACCGCCGCGGAGTTCTGCCATCTCGCTCACTGTCACAAGCTGATAGCCTCTCTTCGTGAGTTCCGGGATCAACGTCTCCGCCGCGACCGCACTCTGCTCATAGAGATCATGCATCAGAATGATATCTCCGTCCTTCACCTGGCTTAAAACGGTGTTAATGGTGTGCTGCGCGTTTCTTGTCTTCCAGTCCAGCGTATCCACAGACCAGAGGAGCGCCGGCATTCCTGCCTTAGCGAGAACAGCCTTGCTGGCATCGTTGATCTTTCCTCCCGGCGGGCGGACACCTTTCGGTGCGCTTCCGCCTGCTGCCACGATGGCGTCACGGGTCTGGTTTAAGCTCTGTAAGATCTCTCCCTCTGTCATTCCGGTCAGGTATGTATGTGCCCAGGTGTGGCTGTCTGTCTCGCATCCAAGGTCTGCCATCCGCTTTACGGTAGACGCATAGGACGCAACACGGTTTCCCACCATAAAGAACGTGGCTCTTCCGCCGTTTGCTTCTAAAGAGTCCAGAATCCGGGGCGTAAACTTTGACGGACCGTCATCAAACGTAAGCGCGACCATCGGTCTTGTCGGATCAACACTTCTCTCGTTCGGTCCTTCCGGTACCGCCGCGCCTTTTCCGGTCACAGTGACCCAGAGACCATCCACCCGGAGTCCCTGTCCCTCAGTTCCAGCTGTCTCACCGTTCTTCACCGGGGTTGTCCAGGAACCGTTCTGGTATACAGAGTAGTAAAGGTCATAATTTTCCGCGAGCTGTCCGGTAAAGGCCATCCGGACCGCCTCAAGAGGCATGTCCGTCTCGGTACTTCCGTTCGGTGTCATATTTTCCTGCCAGGAAAGCCAGCCTGTACCGCTCAAGTTTACCTGATAAGAGAGCGTACCACTCATTCCGTCCGGCTGTCCCAAAAGGCTTGCGCGGATCGCTGTCACATAGCTTCCGTTTCCCGCACGCACCGCGGTCTTATCCCCGCGATACCCGCTCCAGCCTGTTCCGTGCTCATAAATTCCGTACACCGCACCCATATCTGCCGCGTAGGCCGGATCTGAAGTTATACCACACGTTACCATGACGCAAGCTATTGCTAATACTATAGAAATAGCTGTTTTTTTTATCTTTCCAAAAAACATTTTATTTATCTCCCCACTATAAATAATTATCATTCATAAGTACTTCATAATTGATCATATTATCAAGTACTTTCAAACATGATTCTGTATCCTGATCCCGAATCGCCGCATAAATAAGTCTATGAGTCTTTAACGAACTTAAGAACTTATCCATTTCATGATTTTCATCGTACATTTTCTTTCTTGTAAGAATAATTTCCTTCATATAATTGATCAAGAGTGTCCGCATTGTCTGATATGTGATTTTATATAATGCGTTATGTGACATCTGACATATCTGCATATGAATTTCAAAATCTTTTTCCGCGAGTTTATCCAATAAATCCTCTGACAGTGTCTCCGCCGCATCACGATAAAACGCTTCAAATTCTTCACACAGGATTCGAAGTTCTTCCAACTCCGCTCCCGTTCTTTCCTTTGTCGCAATCAGGGAGAATCTTTTTTCTATACAGTCACGGAATTCCCTAATATCCCCCATCATATCTTCTGAAAAAATAATATCCGAAACATTATCAACATATTTTTCAAAACTGAATCTTTTTACATATGTTCCATCTCCGACTTTTGTCTCCAGAAGTTCGAGCGCATTCAGTTTTTGTATCGCTAACCGAACCGTTAGTCTGCTTGTTCCAAATTCATTGGCCAAATCGTTTTCTGAAGGAAGCTTATCCCCCACCTGATACTCTCCATTTTCAATTGCTTCCTGCAAAAATTCTGTAACCTGGTCCACTAAATTTTTTTTGACTATCTTCTTTGCCATTCCAAATTCTCTCTTTCATTGGGCTTTTCACCCTTTAGCTATTATTATACTACACATCTCCCACCCGGTTCAAGCAATACTCCTTTCGGAAAAAAATAAAATAGGGAAGTCGATATTAAAAACGACTTCCCCACAAATTTCTAATTATTCTCCAACTTTACTCGTCTTGCATCTTTTCATTTCTTCCGGTGTCAGCTCCTGTCCGATTCCAGGAAGTTCTGGTACTTTGAATTTACCATTGACCGGCTTATAATCATATAAACATGTATTTGTGCATCCCGGCTGAATAATAGAAAGACTTCTATCTTCAAAGAACTGGCGGAATCCCCATCTTGTATAACTGCGTTCTCCAGTCGCCAGTGGAATATTTACTTTTGATGAGATCGTCTTAAATAACGCCGGATTTAACGGCTGTGTTGGCTCCTCGAAATTCTTCTGAACTTTTGCCATACTTGAAATTCCCAACGATGTTCCCATCAGCGACAGACTTAAGCGTTGTGTAATGTAGGACACTACATACATTCCCGCCAAACGTTCACCGCTCATCGCTTTAATAACTGAATATGCGCCTCCTTTTACTATAATTGTGCTGGAAAGAAATACATATGGAATGACCATGATAAAGCCAATGATTACTGCTATACCATAAGCCAGCCACGCGGATCTTCCAGTTACACCTACGGCCTGACCAACCAATGTGATAACTCCAGCACCAATAACCTGACCGACTCCCAATGCCAACAGTTCACTCTTTCCAAGCGTTCCCCTTTTGCTGAGAAGTCTATGTTCTACCTTTTCTGATATAAAAAGCCTCCTTTACATGTTGTGTGTTTTTCCCCCCCGAGTTTTGTCCGCTTGATAGCTTGTTCGCCAGGTTGCTTTGTAGCTATATATTATCATTTACGTTTTGAATTTGCAATCAGCAATTGTGCCAAAACTTTCATTTTAAATTTGTTATATCTCACAAAAAAGGAGTTCAAAATCATCCGCTCAAATGATTCTGAACTCCTTTTTCAAACAAATATCATAGCTATTTCTTTTCCAGGTGAAACCTGTTCTTCTCCTGATCCCCTTTATCATAAGACAGGCTGATTCCGATAATTCCCGTGAGGATCACGACCGTGCCCACGAGCTGAACCAGGGTGAATACCTCATGTAAAAGGGCAACGCCAGAGATGATGGCGATCACCGTGCTCAGCGTACAAGTCGACGCATACACCGCAAAGGGCAGGTTTGCGGAAGCGTATGTCATGGATAAGAACGCGATCACGCAGGATCCGATTCCCATGTAGAGCACCGCAATCCCAAACTGCGGGCAGATAAGCCCGTTAAAGTATTCCGGGAGAATTCCTGTTGCCGCGCTCTTGCCCACTGAAATAATATTAAAGAACATCGCTCCCATTCCCGTCGTTATGTAGATGATCTCAAAGGACGTGAACACCGCGGATGCCCGCCGTACAAGGACACGGTTGATTGCCACCGCGATATTCGTGGCGATGATCAGGATCAGCCCGATCTTCGTCATCCCCGTTGTCCCCGGCTTTACCATGTTCGCGATAAACACTCCAGCAACGCAGACCAGCACGAACATGAGTTGGCGTTTTGTCGGGTATTCCTTATTGATCAGGGCGGAGAAGATCAGCATAACGATGGGCAGCATGCTGTTGTACATGGCAATCTGGGATGTCGGCGCATAAGATGTGGATGTAGTCTCAAGGATCTGGCTGATGGACGGGTTAAACAGACCGCACAGGATGATCAGCCCCATGAATCCCTTTTTGTAGTCCACCTTCTGGATTCCAAGTAAAAGTACCACCGTCATGGCGAGAAAGCCCAGTGTAAACCGGAATGAGAGGAACTTTACTGTGTCCTGGTTTACGACCTCCATCCCCATTTTTATAAAGAAATATCCCAGTCCGAAGATCGTCTGGGCCAGTACATTAGCAAGAAGCGGCCGATATGTTTTCATGCATTTTTCCTCCCGGTATGTTTTATTCTCTCTGCAGCTACTCAGTACCTTCACAGTTCCGCGCGAAAATTCATTCCAATGCAGCTTCCCCGATGGAATATTTGTTTTATCCGCCATGTACTGTGCAAACAATACCCGTTTTTTTCCACCTGCAGATCATAATTTTATTTTAACACTTGCGCACATTATAGCGCAAGCTTGCCTGATCTGCATTTTTTTTATATAATAAAGTAGTATGAATTACAGGGGTTATTTATCGAAAGGAGTAACAAAAACATGATCCAGAATCTGAATGAGGAATTATTTTCTTTTATCAAAAAGAGTCCGACCGGCTTTCATGCTGTACATGAGCTGGCAAACTACCTGACCGAAGCAGGATTTGAGTGTCTCTCTGAGGGCAATACCTGGAACCTCGTTGAGGGCGGAAAATACTTTGTGACCCGTAACCAGTCCGCGATCATCGCATTTAAGGTATCCCGCAAGGACTATTCCGGCTTCCATATCGCCGCAAGCCACAGCGATTCCCCGACCTTAAAGATCAAAGAATCTTCCGAGATGAACGTCGAGAACCAGTATGTAAAATTAAATGTTGAGAAGTACGGCGGAATGCTCTGCGCACCGTGGTTTGACAGACCGCTCTCCGTTGCAGGACGTATCATTGTAAAGGACGGCAACCGTCTCACAACAAAACTGATCAATGTTGACCGTGATCTTCTCATGATCCCGAACCTTGCAATCCATATGAACCGTGAAGTAAATGACGGATACAAGTACAACTTCCAGAAGGATATGCTTCCGTTATACCGCATGAGCAGCTCCGGCAAGGCGTTCAAAGAGATGATCGCTGATGAGGCAGGCATTTCCGTTGAGCAGATCAAGGGAATGGATCTCTTCCTTTACAACCGTATGGAAGGTACTGTATGGGGCTGCGACGGCGAGTTTATCTCCGCTCCGCGTCTCGATGACCTCCAGTGTGCGTTCACATCCACAATGGCTCTCTTAAACAGCGAGAGTGACCGCTGCATCCCGGTCGTTGCCGTATTTGACAACGAAGAAGTCGGAAGCGGCACAAAGCAGGGCGCAGGTTCCACATTCCTTTACGACATTCTCCGCCGCATCAACCGCAGCCTCGGAAGAACAGAGGAAGATTACCTTACATCCCTCGCTTCCAGCTTCATGGTATCCGCGGATAACGGACATGCCGTACACCCGAACTACGCAGACAAGACAGACCCGACAAACCGCACCTACTTAAACGGCGGTCTCGTGATCAAACACAGCGCAAACCAGAAGTACACAACTGATGCTGTTTCCGCTGCTGTTATGCGCTGCCTCTGCGAGCGCGCAGGTGTTCCGTATCAGGAGTTCTTAAACCGCTCCGATATTCTCGGTGGCTCAACGCTCGGAAATATCTCCAACGCGCAGGTTTCCTTAAACACGGTAGACGTTGGACTTCCGCAGTTAGCTATGCACTCCCCGTATGAGACTGCAGGCTCAAAGGATATGGCTTACCTCGAGAAGGCATTTGAAGAGTTCTTCAAATCCTCGATCCGTTCTGAGGGCGACGGTACACTCGTGCTTGAATAATTCTGATAACAGAATCCGCCGGAAATATTCGTGTTTCCGGCGGATTTTTTATCCTTCCAGACCAGATGACCGTACAGAACGTTTCTTTTTGCCTTCTGCCACCTGGAAAAACAGCTTTTCTGTATATCTCCGGGCAGCTGCCTCCGATTCTGAAATTTTTCTGCCCAGATTTGTCTCTACCGCGTCGAATCTCTTAGGCACTGCGTCCAGTTCTGCCCGCATCGCGCTCATATTCTTATCCATTCCTTCCAGCCTTGCGAGCATACGATCCAGTTTTTCATTTGTTTCAACCCATTTGGCATTCAGCTCCTGCATACTCCTTGTCAAGCTGATACGATTCTTCTTTATTTCTGATCTCAGATCATTTTCCACCTTATCGATCTTTTCATTACACTCTGTGATCTGTTCTTTGCAAGACGTGATCTTCTCCTCACAGGCGGTGATCTTTTTCTCGCAGGATTCGATCTTCTCCTCACAGGCGGTAATCTTCTCCTCACATGATGTGATCTTTTCATCGCAGGCGATAATCTTCTCCTCGCAGGATGTGATCTTTTCATCGCAGGCGATAATCTTCTCCTCGCAGGATGTGATCTTTTCATCGCAGGCGATAATCTTCTCCTCGCACGATGTAATCTTTTCATCGCAGGCCGTGATTTTCTCCTCGCAGGATGTGATCTTCTCCTCGCACGATTCGATCTTTTCTCCTGTCCGCGCCTCCGATGCTGCAATCTCCGCCCGCATCCGGCCTTCTGATGCCACAATCTCTGCCCTCATCCGGTCTTCTGATGCAATAAACTTTTCATCCATTCGGCCCTCAAAGGCAACGAATTTCTCATCCATAAGGTCTGAAATCTGTTTCATATCTTCTTTTGTCAATGTCTCCCCTCCTTCAATTTTTTCGTCCCAATTGGTAACAGAATCATAGCATATTGACCTTTTAAATGCCATATCGGATTGTTAAAAACAGGTGGGCCTTTTTTGTATAATATGACGATTTTATTTCTCTTCATTTGTACATTTTTCCTATCTCATTGCTTCTTATTCAGGTACTCCATGATCCCCATATGGATTGTATACGCCAGTTTATCCTGGTACTCCCCGCTATTTAACAGCGCCGCTTCCTTCCGGTTGCTTAAGAATCCGCACTCCACGATCACGATGGGACATTTCACATGCAGAAGGAGATAGTAATTGCCATTCGCCTTCGGAAGTCTCCGGTTCTGGTCCCCCAGTACATAGTCGAACCGGTCCTGCAGGATCTCCGCCAGTGCCTTTCCCTTTGACGAATCCCGGTAATAGAATACCTGTCCGCCAGAGACGGATTCCTCGTGGTAGCTGTTCTGGTGGATGCTGA
>CAKRNI010000131.1 GCA_934370915.1 uncultured Lachnospiraceae bacterium | reverse complement strand
CTCTATAAAATATACGATATCATCTCAATCCCGAAAATGATCACATATAAAATAAATCCCGGATTCAGGTACACATACTTCCTGTACGGTGTCGGCCACCCGTTCTGGCGTCCCATCTGCCACCAGTAGCGGCGTCCGTCCCGGAAGAAAAAGTAGATCCCGGCTGCGATGAGAAGCAGGATCATAATGAAGCTTCCCACAGAAAACGCCGCCGCCATTGCGCTCATCCCCAGTACGTTCAATCCATTTTCCACCAGCACTAACATCATGGAAAAGGAATTCACTGCCATGTGAAGCAGCACATTATAAAAAATCCGGTTCGTCCGCACCGCCACATAGCCGAGGATCAGTCCGATCACCACCGCATACAGGCATTGGTTTAAATTTCCGTGCATCAGCCCGAACATGACCGCACAGAAGACAACCGCTGTCCGGTCCCCGAACCGTCTCGCCTTCTTTAAGAGAACTCCCCGGAAGATAAACTCCTCCATAAACGGGGCGATCAGGCAGGTATAGATCACCATTCCAGGCGTCAGCTCATCGAGGGCGTCCATCACCGGGTTCATATCCGTCGCCGGAACTCCCGTAAATATAGAAAAAAACACGTCCAGAAACACGCCGAGAAAATTAAAGATGTACCCAAGTCCCAGGCACATGAAAAGCGCCGACATCCAGACCTCCGCCGGAAGTGTATGAGCCGGTCTCCGGTCCGATCTCACAAAACATGTCATCGGAACCACCAGAAGGAACGGAACTCCGATAGAAAAGACATACTGCACCAGGACTCCCGTCCACGGGGAATCAAAAAGCCCGGAAAGCAGACGCACTCCGCCGCTTCCCAGGCTATGGATCCGATGCCATACCAGGCCATAGAAAGCGCTGCCCAGGTACTGGAACCCTGAGCAGGCGCACATGGCAAGGCATAAAATTGTAAACGTAATCAGAAAATCTCTTCGTTTATGCACCATATTCTTCCTTCATGATCTCACTGCTTCTCGCAATGAACTTTGTCATACGCTCCGGGGAAAGACTTCCGTGAGCGAGCTTTGCAAGGTCATAGAGCTGTTCGCAGAGCATCGGTGTCTTCTCGCCGTCCTTGTTGTTTAACACATACTTTACAAGGCCGTTGTTTGCGTTGAGGACAAGTGTCTCCTCCGCCGGGAACATGTCGGCACCGCCGCCGTACATGCTGTACATCTTCATCATATCCTGCATTCTGCGGCTCTCCTCGGACACAGTGATCATGGACGCGAGGCCCTCGTTTTTCAGCTTCTCGACCTTGACGTTCAGTTTGTCATTTCCGATGGCCTTCTTGAAGACCTCCGCAAGAGTCTCGGCATCCTTCTTCTCCTGCTCCTTCGCGGCCTCATCGGTCTCCTCGGCATCCTTGAAGGTCTCGTTGACATCCGCGTCGATGCGCAGGAACTTCAAGCCCTCATTCTTCTGCTCCACATGCTGCATAAACGGAGAATCGATCGGATTCGGAAGGATCACAGCGTCGATTCCCGCTTCCTTGAACATGTTGATGTACTGGCTCTGCTCTTTCTCGTCAGTTACATAAAAGATCTTGTTCTCGTGTTTCTCCTTGTTCTCCTCCAGGCAGTCAGCGAGAGTCAGGTACTTGCCATCCAGATTCTTGTAGAGGATATAGTCCTTCATCTTCTCGTCAAACTTCTCATCCTTTAAGCAGCCGAATTTGATGAACGGGTTGATGTCGTCCCAGTATTTCTCGTAATTCTCGCGATCTGTCTTGCACATGCCGGACAGCTTGTCCGCAACCTTCTTTGTGATATAGTCGGAGATCTTCTTAACGAATCCATCATTCTGGAGAGCGCTTCTGGATACGTTTAACGGAAGATCCGGGCAGTCGATCACGCCCTTTAACAGCATCAGGAATTCCGGAATGACTTCCTTGATATTATCGGCAATGAATACCTGATTGTTGTAGAGCTTGATCTTACCTTCGATGCTCTCGTACTCCATATTGATCTTCGGGAAGTAAAGAATACCCTTTAAGTTGAACGGGTAGTCCATGTTCAGATGGATCCAGAATAACGGCTCCTTGAAATCCTGGAATACCTTACGGTAGAACTCCTTGTACTCTTCGTCTGTGCACTCATTCGGATGCTTGTTCCAGAGCGGGTTCGTATCGTTTACGGCAACCGGGCGTCTTGCGATCTTATATTTCTCTTTCGCCGGGGAAACCTCAACTGTCTCCTTAGTGCCGTCCTCTTTTTCCTTCTCCTCTGTCTTTGCAGGCTCTACGATCGTCTCGATAATTGTATCTTTATCGGTGAGCTCGTCCTTTTCGATCGTGTCGTACTGCGGCTCTGCAGTCTCATCGTTTAAGTAGATCTCAACCGGCATGAACGCGCAGTATTTATCAAGGATCTCTCTTGCACGGTACTCATTTGCGAACTCAGCGCTGTCCTCATTCAGGTACAGGGTGATCACGGTTCCGTGTCCTTCCTTTGTGCCCTCTTTCATGTCGAACTCGGTACCGCCCTCAGACTCCCAGTGGACCGGCTTTGCATCCGCCTTGTAGGATAAGGTATCGATCGTTACTTTGTCGGCTACCATGAACGCGGAGTAAAATCCAAGTCCGAAGTGACCGATGATCTGATCCTCGTTTGCTTTATCTTTGTACTTGTTTAAGAAATCCTGCGCACCGGAAAAAGCGATCTGGTTGATATACTCGTCAACCTCGTCCTCTGTCATTCCAAGACCGTTATCTTCGATCCGGATCGTCTTTTCCTTCGGGTTTACAGTAACCTGAACTTTATAGGTCTCATCATCCGGTGTCTCGTACTCGCCCATCAGGGCCAGCTTCTTTAATTTTGTGATGGCATCGCAGCCGTTGCTGACTAACTCACGGTAGAAGATATCGTGATCGGAATACAGCCATTTTTTGATGATCGGGAATATATTCTCACTGTTGATTGAAAGACTTCCACTTTTTGCCATGTTAAACCACTCCTTATTTCTATTCCTGCGGCGCGGGGGAACTTCTCATAATTCCTTCGGACCGCTTATTTTCATTTATCGTTTTCCAGCTGCCTTTTTAACAGCTGTTCTGTTCAACATGACATATTTTAATACCAGGAAATCAAAATGTCAATAAAATTAGCACTCATTTTTGATGAGTGCTAATAAAATTTTTATAAACTTTTTTCTCTTTCGCCTTTGCTATGGGCGGGTCAGTCAATTAATGATCTCACTTAATTCTCGCTCTCGATCGGAATAAACACTCTTGCAGTCTCCTCCTGCTCATGTTTCTTCCGCTCGTTCTTCGCCGCAGCCACAGCCATCTCGCAGAGTGCCATCTGGGATCCCACCGGGAGTTTTCCGCGGCGGTCCGGCTTCTCGTATGTTCCGTCCGGCTGTAAGACATGGGCTTTTAAGTTGTCCTCAAGCTCCAGCTCCATGTACTTCCGGATCCTGTCTTTCAGCTCTTCCCTCAGTACCGGGAACAGGATCTCCACGCGGCGGTCCAGGTTTCTCGGCATCCAGTCGGCGCTTCCCATGTAGATCTCTTCGCTTCCGTCATTCTCGAAGATAAAGATCCGCGCGTGTTCCAGAAATTCCCCGACGATGGAGCGGACTTCAATATTCTCGGAAAGTCCCGGAATTCCTGCCTTCAGACAGCAGATTCCCCGGACCACCAGATGGATCTTGACACCAGCGCAGGACGCCTCATATAAGGCCGCGATGATCTCTTTATCACAGAGAGAGTTCATCTTTGCAATAATGGAAGCCGGCTTTCCTGCCCGGGCATTCTTCGTCTCACGCTCGATCAGACGCAGGAATTTTGTTCTCAGCCACAGCGGTGCCACGGAGAGCATATTCCAGTTCAAGGGTTCCGAATAACCGGAAAGCATGTTGAAGACTGCTGTGGCATCCTCACCGATCAGCGGATGACATGTCATGATTCCGCAGTCTGTATAGAGCTTTGCGGTGGAATCGTTGTAGTTACCGGTTCCGAGATGGACGTATCTGCGTATGCCATCCTCCTCTCTCCGGACCACAAGGGTGATCTTTGAGTGGGTCTTTAAGCCCACAAGGCCATAGATCACATGGCAGCCTGCTTTCTCAAGTTTCTTCGCCCAGATGATGTTGTTCTCCTCATCAAATCTGGCTTTCAGCTCCACAAGTACCGATACCTGTTTTCCGTTCTCCGCCGCTGCCGCCAGAGCTGCGATGATCGGGGAATTTCCGCTGACACGATAGAGGGTCTGCTTGATCGCCAGCACCTCCGGATCTCTTGCCGCGCTTCTCACAAAATCCACAACCGGATCAAAGGTCTCGTAAGGATGCATCAGGAGAATATCACCTTTCCGGATATTCGTGAAGATATCATCATCATTCATCAGCGCCGGAACCGGCTGCGGCGTATATTTCGGTCTCTTCAAATGATCGTATCCGTCAAGTCCGTACATCTTCATAAGGACCGTCAGATCCAGAGCGCCCGGGATCTCGAAGATGTCTTCCTCATTGACCTCAAGTTCCCGTTTCAATACCTTGAGGAGTCTCTGATCCGCCTTATCCTCGATCTCCAGACGGATGACCTCGCCCCACTGCCTGCGCTTTAACTGCTTCTCGATCTCCTCGAGAAGATCCACAGCTTCCTCCTCGTCAAGAGAGAAATCGGCGTTTCTCATGATCCGGAACGGGTGGGAAGTCACGATATCATAGTTTAAGAACAGCTGCTGCATGTTCCGCTCGATGATCTCCTCCAGAAAGATCACATTCCGCGTCTCGTTGTGGTCCTCATCGGTGGTCACCGGGAGGCTTATGATCCGCGGAAGCACCGCCGGAACCTGTACCATGGCAAATTCCAGTTCCTCATCACCGTCTTTTTTCTTCAGCAGTGCCGCAATATTTAAGGATTTATTCCGGACAAGGGGGAACGGTCTCGAGGAATCCACCGCCATCGGGGTGAGTACTGGGTAAACCTCCTCCCTGAAATACCGGTCCACAAACTCTCCCTGTTCCGGTGTCAGGTCCTCATGGCACTCGATCAGATTTAATCCGTTGTTTCTGAGTGCCGGGAGCAGGGACCGGTTGTAGGTATTATACTGCTGAACCACCAGTTCATGGGTCCGGACGCTGATCTTATCCAACTGTTCCTGAGCCGTCATTCCGGCAATATCCGGTTTTTTATATCCGGCATGGACCATGTCCTTTAAGGAGGCCACGCGGACCATGAAAAACTCATCCAGATTTGATGCCGTGATGCTTAAGAATTTTAAACGGTCAAAGAGTGGGTTGGTCTTATCTCTGGCTTCCTCCAGTACACGGCAGTCAAACTCCAGCCAGCTCAGTTCTCGGTTTACATAATTATTAGGATCCTGAAAATACTCAATTCCCTGTTCTTTTCCTTTTTTGGCCTTCTGTGCATTGTCTTTTTTTTCTTCTTTTTTCATCTTTCTTTTCCGCCTCCCTGAATGCGTTGGTTCCGGTCAGACCTGACTATACATACTTTTTATGGCGAAGCACCGGCCGAATTCCAAAAATCTCCTCAAAGAACGCCGCTTTCTGCTCAAAGGAAACAGACTCCAGCGTAATATCGCCGTGATAATCTGTCGTGATGATCAGGTTCTGATCCTTCACGGTCATCCGGCAGTCCGCGAGCTTCGCACTGTGTCCGCGGTCCATGGAATTCGCCAGACGCAGCATCGCTGTGAGCTTTGCGATCAGAAGCATGACCTCGTTCTGACCGCTGAAGCTGTCCGTCACTTCATCTAATTCTGTCTCCATCCGGACCATATTGTAATCGAAATCCCGGATATTATAGCGGACCACATTTGCGATGATCTCCCGCTCTAAATGGGAGATACCGATGATCTCCGTGGACATAATGATGTTGTAAGCGCACTCGTTGGAATTCCGGACGCTGATAAACTTTCCGCAGGCATGGATCAGCACCGCGATCTGCAAAAGCAGGCGTTCCCTCTGCCCCATTCCGTGGTATTTCCGCATTGTATCGAAAATCTGGAGCACATATTTCTCTACGGTCTCCGTGTGGCGGCTTAAGCACTGGTAGCGTTTTGCCATGGAACGGGAAGTGCTGATAATATCATTATCAAAATTGTGCCTGAATTTTATAAGTTTCTTGTCCGCCGCGAACTCCGCCGCGATCCCGTCACAGAGCCGTACCCCGGGGATCCAGATCATCTCTGCCCCCGTCATTTCAAGAAACTTCTTATAGATCACCGCGCATGGCATAAGTAAGGACGCGTACTCCCGGTTCACCCCGAAATGCTCCTCCATCTGCTCTTCATTCATCGTACTAAGGCGGGTGTAAAACTCTTCAAACTGCTCTCTCGTGATCCTTGAGAGCGGCTTTCCGTCTTCCTCGTACCGGAACAGATACAGGATGTTCTCACCGATCCCGATCAGATGCTTGATCTTCCGCTCCTTTAAATACATTTTTTTATAGTTCTGGAGTTCATTGTCCACCATCTCATCAATAAGCTCCCGGTACTGTTCCATCGTCGTGTCGACCTCTTCCAGAGTACCACGGATCCTCAGAACACCTAACGGCAGATTTTCCGTATTCACCAGAAGGTTTTTATCAAACATGGATATCTGCATGCTGCCGAATCCCACGTCCACGATCGCGGTTCCCTGCTGGATATTCTCATCAAACTCGTCATCGGACACCGCGATGGCCTTGTAGCCCAGAAACCGCTGCTCCGAGTTGCTGATGATCCGTACCTGGATTCCGGTGCGGACACGGATCTGATCCAGGACGATCCGGTTGTTTCTCGCCTCGCGCATCGCACTTGTGGCGTAGGCACGGTATTCCGTGACTTTATAGGATTTCATGATCCTTGCGAAATCCGCAAGCACATCGCAAAGCTCCTCCACCATCTCATAGCTGATCTTTCCGTTATTGTAGGTATCTTTTCCCAGCGCAGTGACGTGGCGGATCTGATCCAGTTTTCGGATCTTGTTGCGGTTTGAGATCTCATAGATCCCCATCTCCACCTCAAAGGATCCCACATCGATGGCTGCAAATGTAAGGGCTGCCATGTTTTTTCCTCCTT
>CAKRNI010000130.1 GCA_934370915.1 uncultured Lachnospiraceae bacterium | reverse complement strand
GGCATCAAGGAGACCTTCGACCCGAAGATGATCTTAAACCCGGGCAAGATCTGCTACGATCCGAAAGAAGAGGCATAAAAGCTGATCCCGGCGGCAGTCCTTTTCCTCCCTGTGAGACAGCCGCCGTACACCATTATAGTTTGTTAAACTGCCTGTCGGCCGGACTCCCCCATGCACCGGCCGACGCGAATAGAAAAGAAAGGAATTTGATTATGGCATACTTAATTTCTGAAGAAGCGCAGGACCTCCTGCAGGACGTTAAAAATTTCTGTGATAAAGAAGTCGTAGAACAGTGCAAAGAATATGATGTTTCCGGCGAATGGCCGAAGGAGATCTATGAGAAAGCGATCGAGCAGGGTTATCAGGCTCTGGAAGTTCCGGAAGAGTTCGGCGGCCCGGGTCTCTCCCGCGTGGATGTAGCTGCCCTCATCGAGCAGATGGCCATCGCTGACGCAGGCTTTGCCACAACGATCTCTGCCAGCGGCCTCGGCATGAAACCGGTTCTGATCGCAGGAAGCGATGAGCAGAAACAGCATGTCTGCGACCTCGTTCTCGACGGCGGCTTCGGCGCGTTCTGCTTAACAGAGCCGGGCGCAGGTTCCGATGCAAGCGCAGGTAAGACAACAGCCGTAAAAGACGGTGATGAGTACGTATTAAACGGAAGAAAATGCTTCATCACAAACGGCGGTGTTGCTTCCTTCTACTGTGTAACAGCCATGACCGATAAATCCAAAGGTGTAAAGGGAATTTCCATGTTCTTAGTTGATGCCGGAACTCCGGGTCTCTCCACAGGACATGAGGAGAACAAGATGGGTATCCGTACCTCCAATACCTGCGATGTTGTATTTGAAGACTGCAGAATTCCGGCAGCAAACCTCATCGGCGAGGAAGGAAAGGGCTTTGGAATCGCAATGAAGACTCTCGACCAGGCCCGCGCATGGATGGGCTGCGTTGCCACAGGTATCGCCCAGAGAGGCATCAACGAGGCAGTTGCGTACGGTAAGGAGAGAATCCAGTTCGGCAAGCCGATCATCAAGAACCAGGCATTACAGTTCAAGGTAGCTGACATGGAGATCAAAACCGAGACAGCCCGCCAGATGGTAGCGCACGCTCTGACAAAGATGGATATGGGACTTCCGTACAGCAAGGAATCCGCCATCGCGAAATGCTACGCTTCCGATATCGCAATGGAAGTTGCTTCCGAGGCAATCCAGATGTTCGGCGGATATGGATACAGCAGAGAGTACCCGGTTGAGAAGCTTTTGAGAGACGCGAAGATCTTCCAGATCTTTGAGGGAACGAACGAGGTACAGAGAATCGTTGTTGCAAATAACGTAATTGGAAAATAAAAAGCTATTTCGTAAGGACAAACGAATGGCGGACAAACGTCTGTTAAAGCCGCCAGATTTCGGGATATTACACCGGACCGGCGGTGCCAGCGAAGAACTGGTACTGCCGGGGCCGGATAAATTTTGGAGGAAGACATGGAAATTTTAGTATGTGTAAAACAGGTTCCGGACGATTCCGTTGAGATCGCCCTGGATCCGAAAACAGGGGCACCGGCTCTTGACGGCGTGACACCGGTAGTAAACGCATTTGATACATATGCACTGGAGATGGCAGTCCGCTTAAAAGAGGCGGCAGGCGGAGAGGTGACAGTTCTTTCCATCGGCGATGAGACCGTAAAGAATTCCTTAAAGAACTGTCTGGCAGTTGGCGCTGACTACGCGTATCTTGCGGCAGACGACGCTTACCAGAGCGAGGATCCGGAGATCATCGCGAAGAAGCTGAAGACAGCGAAGGAAGCCATCGAGGAAAAGACAGGAAAGAAATTTGACATCGTATTCTGCGGCAAAGAGACCACAGATTTCGCTTCCGGACAGGTAGGAACGATCCTCGCAAAGGAACTCTCCGCACCGGTGACAGCAGACGTCGTTGATATCACAGCAGGAGAGGAAAGCGTAACCGCTAAGCAGGAGACCGAAGAAGGTTACCGTCTGATCGAATCTGAACTTCCGTGCATTGTGACTGTCAATAAACCCGAGTATGATCCGCGTTACCCAACGATCAAGAGCAAGATGGCAGCGAGAAAGAAACCGATCGAGGAGCTTGCGGCCGCAGAGGCAGAGAAAGCACAGGTTGAGGTTCTCAAGGTCTACGAGCCGGCAAAGAGAGCAGCTGGTGTTAAGATCAAGGCAGAGGACCCGGCAGATGCAGTAAGCCAGGCACTTGCCATGATGAGCGAAGCAAAAGCGATCTGATAAATTGCCGGATCGTCAGGAATGGATATAGCGCATGCAGTCAGTGCATGTGAGATAACCCAAATTAAGCGTGGAAGGAAATTAAGACAATGAAATATACAGATGGAAAGAATATCATGGTCTACGCCCAGAGCGCAGACGGCGCACCGGTCGGTGCGGCACTCGAGACCGTCAGCAAGGCAGCGGAGCTTGCGAAGGCAGATGGTGAGGAAGTGATCGCTGTTGTATTCGGAAAAGACACCGATACAAAGTCAGTGATCGCGGCAGGAGCTTCCAGGGTCCTCAGAACAGGCGAGGAAGGACTTCAGGCAGAGGAAAAAGCACAGATTCTCGGAAAACTGGCTGAGAAATATCAACCAAAGGCGCTTTATATGGCAGGAACCCCGGAGGGAAAGATGATCGCTCCGGCGGTCTCCGCGGCGTTTGAGTCCGGCTGTGTGACAGATGTGACAGGAATTACGTCAGATGGCGTTTATACAGCTCTTTCCTACAACGGAAACGTGTTAAATGACATGAAGATGGGTGAGAATCTTCCGCATGTTGCCACAGTTCGTTCCGGATCCTTCACAAAAGAGCTGGATGAGAGCAGGACAGGTGAAGTCATCGCAGAGGATATAACAGCAGATGCAGTCCGCACAAAGGTCATTGAGACGGTCAAGGAGATCGCTGAGAGCGTCAACCTCGAGGAAGCCCAGATTATCGTATCCGGCGGAAGAGGAATGGGAAGCAGGGAGAACTTTGCCCTTGTTGAAGAACTTGCAGATGTCATGGGAGGCGTTGTAGGCGCCACAAGACCGGCGATCGAAGAAGGCTGGGTATCCAGAGCCCATCAGGTCGGCCAGTCCGGCAAGATCG
Source organism: uncultured Lachnospiraceae bacterium (assembly GCA_934370915.1). Lineage (GTDB taxonomy): Bacteria > Bacillota > Clostridia > Lachnospirales > Lachnospiraceae > Pilosibacter. The sequence continues at coordinate 3,935 of CAKRNI010000130.1, read as the reverse complement.
TCGCACCGAAGCTCTACATTGCATGCGGAATCTCCGGTGCCACCCAGCATGTATCCGGTATGATTGGTTCCGGCTACATCGTAGCAATCAACAAAGACGAGGACGCATCCATCTTTGACGTGGCGGATGTGGGAATTGTCGGCGATGTCACAAAGGTTCTTCCGGTGATGATCGAAGAGATGAAGAAGAGAAAAGAAGCATAAAGATCGTATTTACAAAAAGCCATGATGTAAATAAGGATAGACAGAAAAACGCCGGAGGATTTAGATCCTGTCCGGCGTTTTTCTGTCCGTTATTTCATTATTCATATCCTGGACCTACCGGGATATATACCTGATCAAGCGGTGATTTTGGCGCAGCCTTCGTGGTCTCAGGAACTGTTTCCTGCGCAGCTTCGGATTTTGTGGATCCGGTTGTTCCGGTCCCGTCTGCGTCATCACTCGGAAGAACGACAGAGGATGCACTGTGGACAGTACATGGTCCGGGAACGTGGTATTTGGAATCGTCGGTTCCGCCGGATTCACCCTCCGGGATTACCATAAATGTTCTTGTGACACGTTCACTTTCCGGGCAGAATTCAGTCGGAAGACCGCCGGATTCGCTGCATACCGTTAATTGAACGTGATGGTCGCAGACCTCTGTAGGAACGGTTCCCTTTGCGAAATACTCGGTGTAAACGGCACTTCCTCTCGGATCGTTATCGCAGACACCGGGGATCGCAAGCTTTCCGGATTTTCGGCAGATCTGGGCAGTTGTGACAGAGGACGGAACCGGGAAGCCGGTGTCCGGAAGTCCCTCATGAACCTTTGTCATGATCGCTTTCCAGATCTTCTTGTGGTAGGAGGTACTGCTTCCGATCGCGGAGATCTTCTGGTTATCGTCACAGCCGGACCAGATTCCCGCTGTGTAATACGGAGTAAATCCAACAAACCAGATATCGTTGCTGCTTGTTGTGGTACCGGATTTACCGGCGTTGGACATTCCCGGAATATTTGCCACGGCACTCGTGGAGTTTAAGCTGACTCCGGAGGATGCGTACATGCGGCTGCTCTCCATGGACTGGGACATCGCGTCCGTGAGAAGGAATGCTGTGGAATCCTTGAGGACACGCTTTGTTTCGGGTTCATTTTCCAGAAGTACTTTTCCGTTGTGGTCCAGAATCTGTGTGAAGAACACCGGCTTTGTGTAGATACCGCCGTTTGCGATGGCCGCGAAAGCGTCGGTCAGTTCCAGATTTGAAACGCCCTTGGTGATACCGCCGAGAGCGGTGGAGGCGTTGTAGTCGGTATCTGTCAGGGAAGTGATTCCTAAGTTTCTCGCGTATTCGACGCCAAGCTGCGGAGTCACGGTCTCCATCATACAGCGGACAGCGACGATGTTCATGGAATAAACGATACCGTCACGGATCGTACTGTAGCCCATATAGCCCTTGCTGCTGTACCAGTTGCGGAAGGTTTTTGCGCCCATCGTGTACGGGCCATCGTAGTAAACACTTCCCAAAGTGGCACCGCAGGTATCGATCGCCGGGGCGAAGGAGGTGATGACCTTAAAGGTGGAACCCGGCTGACGTAGGGTATTTGTTGCACGGTTTAAGGAACGGCTCACTTCTTTTTGTCCGCGGCCGCCGCTTAAGGCTTTTACATAGCCGGTGGACTGATCAATAAGGACGAAGGATGCCTGAGGCTGAAGAACATAGTGGACGGATTCGCCGAGGACCGTATCGTCCTCTTTTGTCATTGCAGTCCGGTATGTTGCGATGGCCTCATCTGCCTTTTCCTTTGAAGAGAACAGACCGTCAAAGCCTGAATCGCCAAGATCTTTCCGGAAATATGTCTTCAGTGTCTCGTCCGAATAGTTTGTCGTTGTCTGGTCCGCATGCTGGATCGACAGACGGTAGTCGATGGAGTAGTAGACAACGTCATAGTTTTCCGGTTTGCTGATCTCTTCATCCACCACGGACTGGATATCCGGATCCTGAGTGGTGTGAATCTCGAGACCGCCGGAGAAGAGGAGGTTGTAGGCCTGCGTCTCCGTGTAGCCTTTCTTATCCTGCAGGGCTTTTAATACCTGGTCGATCAGCTCGTCGGTAAAGTAGGAGTACGGCGTCTGGGTCTCTTTTGTGACGATATCCACGTTTTTGATCCGGGAGTAAACGTCATCAGCGAGAGCCTCTTCCTGATCGTCCTTCGAGATCATTCCCTGCTCGTACATATATTGGAGAATAACGCGGCGCTTTTCTTCGTTGCGCTTCCTTCCGTTTTCGGAGAGCGGGTTGAATCTCGACGGGTTCTGGGTGATTCCGGCGATGACGGTCGCTTCGGAGAGTGTGAGGTCCGAAACATCCTTATCAAAGTAGCGGAGAGCCGCCGCCTTTACGCCCAGGGTGTTATTTCCGAGGTTGATGGTGTTTAAGTAGTTTTTGAGGATGATCTTTTTGTCCATGATCTTCTCTAACTGGATCGCCAGATACTGCTCCTGGATCTTTCGCTCAAGCTTCTCCCCGAAGGTGTCCTCATTGCCGCCTTCGAAGATATTGTTTTTGATGAGCTGCTGGGTCAGGGTACTTCCGCCGCCGGCACCGGAGTTACCGGTAATGATTCCGACGGCCGCGCGGACCATAGAACGGACATCAACGCCTTTGTGGGACCAGAACCTGGAATCCTCGATCGCGATGAAGGCGTCGATCAGGCACTGGGGAAGTTCCTCGTAGGATGCCTCAAGACGGTTCGCTCCTGATTTTACGAGCGTTTCCGTGAGGTTTCCCTTACTGTCATAGACCATGGTGGCATAACCGCTTGGCTCGATGCTCGCCACATCGATCTCCGGGGCCGCGTCGATAACGCCCTTGAAGATCCCGTAGCCGAAGCTGATTCCAAGCACCGCCGCAAACAGAATCAGGATCAGGATGATCTTTGTGAGAAGAAGTACCAGATGTGAGGTGATCTTCTGTGATCTGGAATTTGTTTTGCGGAGTGTCTTTTCCACCTCGTTTTTTCCATAATTCATTCAGGATGCCTCCTTTATCATTCCCTAATTATAGCAAAGTTTCATTCATTTATAAATAGTTATTGTGGAAAAGTTTGGTTTGTATTATGATATTTTTGACCGCAAAGTGGGGAATTATGAAGGAAAAATTACATTTTATGGTCGGAATCGTCAAAAACATGACAAAATCATGAAGGATCAGGATAACTTTCCGCAGTGCGGAATGCTTTTTATAAGGAGAGAAGATATGGCTCTTGACAGTGTGAGAATTTTATACAGAGGCGGTACGGCGGAAATCGAAGTAAAAAAATCGCGTTTTATCGCAAATCTGAAACCGGTGGAATCAGAGGAGGAGGCGGCAGCCTTTATCGCTGAGATCAGGAAAAAATACTGGGATGCCCGCCACAACTGTCAGGCGTTTAGCATCGGAATGAACCATGAGCTGACAAGATGCAGTGACGATGGAGAACCGGCCCAGACAGCGGGACGGCCGATGCTTGATGTCCTTCTGGGAGAGGATGTCCATAACGTCTGTGTGGTGGTCACGAGATATTTCGGCGGGACCCTGCTTGGAACCGGCGGCCTCGTCCGGGCCTATTCCGGCGCGGTGAAGGAGGGACTTGCCGCATCAGAGATCGTGGAGAAGAAGAGAGCCTTTGAGATGAAGATCGAGACAGACTACACGGGAGTGGGGAAGATCCAGTATATCTTAGGGCAGGAAAATATGACCGTGCTGGACAGTGATTATACAGATAAAGTAGAGTTCTCTGTTCTCGTCCCGGTTGCGGAATATGCTGGTCTGGAAAAGAAGATCACCGAGGGTACCAGCGGCGGCGCGAAGATCGGGAAAGGTGACGAGGTGTGGTATGGCATACTTAATAAGGAAGTGATTCTGTTTTAACTGCCGGCCGGGGCATCAGTCTGCACATACAGAAGTTATGTCTTGAAGT
>CAKRNI010000129.1 GCA_934370915.1 uncultured Lachnospiraceae bacterium | reverse complement strand
ATCAGGGAGGAACAGGAATGCTGTACGAAGAAAAGCAGATTGAGACAATACCGGTTGGACCATTAGGTCTGATTCCGCTGAAAAGCTGTGAGGATCTGGGTAAGAAGGTAGATGCCTGGCTGGTCGAGTGGAGAAAAGAAAGAGAGAGTGAGCACAAGACCACGATTGCTTTTGCTGGATACCAGAGAGATTCCTATATTATCGGCGCAAAGACTCCGCGTTTCGGCTCCGGTGAAGCGAAGGGAGAACTGACGGAGTCTGTCCGCGGCGATGACCTCTATATTATGGTAGATGTCTGCAACTATAACATGACATACTCGATGAATGGCTTAAAGAACCATATGTCTCCGGATGACCACTATCAGGACTTAAAGCGTGTGATCGCAGCCGTAGGCGGAAAGGGCAGAAGGATCAATGTGATCATGCCATTCCTCTATGAGAGCCGTCAGCATAAGAGAACCGGTCGTGAGTCCTTAGACTGCGCGATGGCGCTCCGCGAGCTCGTCGACATGGGCGTTGAGAACATCATCACGTTCGATGCGCATGATCCGCGCGTCCAGAATGCGATCCCGTTAAAGGGCTTTGAGACGGTACAGCCGATCTACCAGTTTATCAAATACCTGTTAAAGAACGAGAAAGAGCTTGAGATCGACAGTGACCACATGATGGTCATCAGCCCGGATGAAGGCGGTATGGGACGCGCAGTCTTCTTCGCAAACGTTCTCGGACTGGATCTCGGTATGTTCTACAAGAGACGTGACTACACAAAGATCATCAACGGCCGCAACCCGATCGTTGCCCATGAGTTCCTCGGCGCAAGCGTGGAGGGCAAGGACGTGATCATCGTTGACGATATGATCTCCTCCGGTGAGAGCATGCTCGACACCGCAAAAGAGTTAAAGAGAATGAAGGCAAGAAAGGTCTTCATCTGTACGACATTCGGTCTCTTTACAGGCGGATTAAAGAAATTCGACGAATACTATGAGAACGGCATTATCGACCGGGTTCTGACAACAAACCTTATCTATCAGACACCGGAACTGCTTTCCAAGCCGTACTACATCAACGTGGATATGAGTAAATACATTGCTCTTATCATCGATAATTTAAACCATGACGCATCCTTGAGCGAGCTTCTGAACCCGACCGGAAGAATCAACCGGGTTCTGGCGAAGTATCGCGCAGGAGAGAGATAAAAAAACGCCTGACGTTTATTCGGACCTGTGAGGTGGTCTGAAAAACGTCAGGCGTTTTTGATGAAAAAAGCATAAGGATCATGGTGGACTTGCAGGAAGTTGTTTTGACGTGATATACTTGTCTTGCTGAGTGAAAAACAGTGACGAATGATTTTTGGGAAGACAGGAGTGCGATGATGGAGATAAAGACTGGAATTTCCCTGCAGACAAAGCAGGTGCTCTCACAGATGCAGGTGGAGTCCTTAAATATTCTTGCTATGTCCATGACGGAATTAAAGGATTTTCTGCAGAAGGAAGAAATTGAAAATCCACTGCTGGAGTTTTCGGCAGAGCGCGGAGAGGAAGCTGCGCCTGTTACATATAAGGAGACGGAACGGTTCTATAATGGTACAGAACGGGAAAACAGCCGGGAGAATGAGCTGTATGAGATCGAGGACAGCGAGAAGTCCATTGAGGATCTGGTAAACATGCAGCTTCACTGGAAGAAGATCAGCGAAACGGATCGGAAGATCGTGGATTTCTGCGTACAGTCCATAGAACAGAGCGGATATTTTCTGATTCCGGTTCCGGAGATCGCAAAACGGTTAAATGTTCCGGAAGAACAGGCCGGGAAGGTTTTGTCCATGCTGAAGGAGCTGGAGCCGCAGGGGATTTTTGCGTCCGGGCTTGAGGAATGTCTTCTGATCCAGGTTCAGGGAATGGATGAGGAAGAGATCTTGTCCGAAATGATAAAACATCATCTTCAGAACATCGCGGAGGGAAAGATCAGTACGATCTCGAGAGTACTGAAGCTCTCATCTGCGGAAGTGCGGAAGATGATCCATGTCATTAAAGAGCTGAATCCGCGCCCACTGAACGGAATCGGCGGTGAGAAGGCCCAGTATATTGTCCCGGATGTCCTTTTAAGCCATCAGGACGGGGTGTGGAACATCGAGCTGAATGATAAATGGACCGGCAATCTTCAGAGTAATGACTACTATATTCATATGATGGAGACGGCCCAGGATCAGGAATTAAAGTCATACTTTGAAAATAAGCTGCGAAGAGCACGGTTTATTATAAATGCGGTGGAACAGCGGCGGGAGACGCTCACAGGCATCACCAGAGAGATACTGAAACGTCAGGAGCCGTACTTCCTCGGAACGGGGCAGTTAAAGCCGATGATACTGGAGGAGATCGCTGATGCCCTAAAGATCCACAAGTCTACGGTCAGCCGTGCGATCCGGGATAAGTATCTGAGAGCACCGTCGGGATGTTTCCTGTTCCGGAGCCTGTTTACAACAGGGATTCCATCGGGAGATGGGAATGGCGACGTGAGCAGGAATGCCGTGAAAGCGAAATTGAAGGAACTCGTTGCTGCGGAGGACAAGAAAAAACCGTGGAGCGATGAACAGCTTGCCGGACTTTTGCAGGATGCCGGAATGCCGATCTCAAGACGTACGGTCGCCAAATACCGTATGGAGCTGGGAATCGGTGGGGCGTTCCAGAGGAAGGACGGATGAGGAAACCGGTGAGCAGGATAAGTGGATGATCTTTTTACAGAAGCTTCAAAGATCATTGGAACAGCAGAATTTGAGGCTAAAATAGAAAGCGCAGGAATACCATATGCCATCTGTAATTTTACTTGATGTAGCCGGTGTGATCGTTGGAACACTTGCCGGGTGTGCGATGAAGAAACATATTTCAGGATCTTTAAATGAAAGCATCAATCTTGCTCTGGCGGTAATTTCAGCGGCGGTCGGTGTGGGACTATTGGGAAAAGCGGTCCATATGTCGGCGGCGGTGCTGGCACTCCTGATCGGCGGTACGATCGGCCATATCATTGGAATTGACAGACGGCTTGCGAATATCTCGAAGCTTCTTCCGGCAACCGGTGGAAGCGAAACAGCACAGACACTTCTGGTTGCTTTTACCTTATACTGTATCAGCACCACGGGAATCATCGGCGCACTGACACTGGGATTTGAGGGAGACACAACCGTGCTCATGACAAAGACGATCATGGATTGTGTTGCGTCAGTATTTTTTGCAGGGAGCAGCGGATGGGTTCTATCACTCATCAGTATCCCGTTGGGGATCATGTTGATGATTTTTTATGGGCTCTCAGAATTCCTGATGCCGCATCTGACGGCTGAGATGATCGGGGATTTTTCAGCCTGCGGCGGCCTGATCCAGCTCTTAAATGCGCTGCGGATCGCGAAGCTAAAAAATCCGCCGGTGGCAGATTATATTCCGTCGCTGGTACTGGTATTTTTTATCAGTATGCTATGGACGAAATATATGTAAAATTAGAGAGCAGCGGGGAGGACTGTTTGTGCAGGGCGTGAACAGGCAACAATAGCGGTGTCGAAAAAATTAAATATAGAGACATAAATACTTGAAGTCTCAAAAGATGTGTACTATAATAACAAATATCCCGCACTGACATGTGTGCAGCGCGGGACATTTTTAGAAATGAACACGTCAGCAGTTAAAAGCGATAAAGTGCAGAAATAAAAAGACGCGGTCAGGGATGCGGCAGCCTGATTTTACCGGAACCGGTATAGGGCAAATCATCGTGAGAAAAATACTTTTGGGGGAGAAAATCATGTCATTCAATTACAAGAGTCTACTTCCGACACCGGCACAGATCAAGGCGGAATTTCCGCTGACACCGGAATGTGTGGAATTAAAAGCGGCAAGAGATAAAGAAGTCGCGGATGTCATCACAGGAAAGAGCGAAAAGTTCCTCGTAATTATCGGACCGTGTTCCGCGGACCGCGAGGACGCTGTATGCGAGTATATGAGCCGCCTTGCGAAGGTTAATGAGCAGGTAAAGGATAAACTTGTGATCGTACCGCGTGTATACACGAACAAACCGCGTACCACCGGCGGCGGATACAAGGGAATGCTCCATCAGCCGGATCCGGAGAAGAAGCCGAATATGTACGAAGGACTTGTTGCAATCCGCAAGCTCCATATGCGCGTGATCGAGGATTATGGATTTACAACCGCTGACGAAATGCTGTACCCGGAAAACTACAGCTATCTTTCCGATGTACTTTCCTACGTTGCAATTGGCGCGCGTTCTGTTGAGAACCAGCAGCACCGCCTTGTATCCAGCGGTATGGACGTTCCGGTAGGAATGAAAAATCCGACCAGCGGTGACCTCGGAGTTATGCTAAATGCGGTCTATGCAGCCCAGCATGGCCACGATTTTATTTACCGCACATGGGAAGTTGAGACAAAGGGCAATCCGCTTGCACACACGATCTTAAGAGGCGCAGTCAGCAAACATGGCCAGTGTCTGCCGAACTATCACTACGAGGATCTGGAGCTTCTCTACAGCCTGTATCAGGAGCGGGAACTGTTGAATCCGGCCTGCATCGTTGACGCAAACCACTCCAACTCCAACAAGCGTTATATGGAGCAGATCCGTATCGTGAAGGAAGTTCTTCACAGCCGCCGTCACTCAGAGGAGATCCACAACTTTATCAAGGGCGTTATGGTCGAGAGCTACTTAGAGCCGGGCAGCCAGAAGATCGGCGAGCACATTTACGGAAAATCTATCACGGATCCGTGTCTTGGCTGGGATGATACAGAGAAGCTGATCTATGACATTGCGGATGAGATCAAATAAGAGATAGAAATTATCGGTATCAGCGCGCAGAAAGAGTACACTGAGAAGAGTAAATAGAGCGATTGCTGAGCCATCGGAATGAAGAACGAAAGTTACCATTTGGTAGCTATTCATAAAACAGTATCACAACAAACTGAAACAGGGTAGCTGCCATACAGGGTGCAAAGCAAAACGGGCGTATCGTCTAAACGGCGATATGTCCGTTTTGTTACGCAGCAGAACACCATTTTGAGGGTTATGAGTATTCCCCTTGCCGCCACTCATTTTGCCTTTGCTATTTGCTCGGTGGTTGATAGTCCAGTCGGAACTTCATAACAGCCATGAGCAACTTTTCGTTTAATTGCTCCTTCATTTCGGCGTTCCCTCCGCTTAGTCTGCCGATATAGGCTTTGTGCCGTTCCTGCACCGTAAGGAGTGCGGCGGTATCGCCCGTGATTGCCCTTTCAATCACTTCATAGGGAACAAGGTTGTATTTACTATTCTTCATCATTCATCTTCTCTATTTCTACCCGCAACTGCTTCAAGGCAGTGTTTTTCTGATAATTGACTGTTGTGCGTGGCTTTCCCAATAACGCCGCAATCTGCCAGTCCCTTAGTTGCAGATAATAGCGCATAAAGATAATTTCCCGCCAACTTTCCGATAAGCACAACAAGGCTTTTGCTAACTTTTCACTGTCAACAATTACCATCTGTCCGTTGACTTCAAAGGCAGTCGGCTTATCCTGCAAGACAAAGTATTTATCTGTGCTGTGCGGCGCAAAACTGAACAGGCGGTTATGCTATATGATGTAGTAGGGCATTTATGATGATGTAAAAGTTCCTCTTGATAGCCGCAATATCCCATAGGCAGGAAAGAACTTTTTTTAATAGGCTACTGATTGGAAAACCGTGTTGACATAAAACGGACATGACGATACCTCCAAAGATACCGCCATGTCCCTAAAAATGGGCGACTTTATCACGTCCCCGTAAATCCAATTTTGCAAAAGGAGAACGGCGGCTTTATCTTCATAAAACTGTCGCCTAAGTTGCAATCTGTCAGCAATCGCATAGGTTGTCAAAAAAGAAAGAGCCGATAACCGCATTTCAAACCTGTGTGTTATCGGCTCTGCGTCTTTGCGTCTGGCTCTATGATAACTGATATATTCATTTGTTGTACGCTAATAAGAGTTTCCTGCTTGCATTTTGGGCAGTATAGGGGAAAGTTTTTTAGTTCGGTATCGCCCCGTATTCTCAACCTTGTTTTGCTCTGACATATGGGGCATATTATCCATTCAGTATTCATGCTAAATGCCCCAATCTTGACTAATCATTTGCTGCTTTACCATGTGGGGGTAAATCTTACCCGTGTTCATCAGTTCCCCCGGCGTTCCCTGTTCGGCAACGGAACCGTCTGAAAGCACAACTACTTTATCCGCGCCGCTTACGGTACGCATACGGTGGGCGATAACAAGTACAGTCTTATCCTTTATCAGCCTTGACAAGGCAGCCTGTATCAATGTTTCATTCTCTACATCAAGGCTTGCCGTTGCTTCGTCAAGTAAGATGATAGGAGAATTTTTAAGGAAAGCGCGGGCGATTGAAATACGCTGCCTTTCACCGCCGGACAGTTCGCAGCCGTTTTCACCAATCATACTGTGATAACCGTCCGGGAGCTTTGCCGCAAATTCTTCACAATTTGCCAGTCTTGCCGCCGCAATCACTTCCTCATCTGTGGCGTCCTTCCTGCCTATTCTGATATTCTCCATAATTGTATTGTTAAACAGCGTCACATCCTGAAACACAATAGAGTACAGCGACAGCAAGATTTCCGGCTCTATTTTCGATATGTCCATACCGCCGACAGTGATTTTTCCTTTGCTTATATCCCAAAACCGAGCGGCAAGGCGTGATACCGTAGTTTTGCCGCCGCCGGACGGTCCGACTAAAGCGGTAACTTCTCCTTGCTTTGCCGTAAAGGACACGTCTTTCAAAACGGTTTCTCCGGTATTATAGGCAAATCCTACATGGTCGAACACAATATCATAGCCTTTATTTGTTACATGCTTGCTGCCTGTTTGAATGGGCTGGTCAAGGATTTCGTTCATACGGTTTATGTTTGTTTTGGTGGAGATTACCGCAGCAAGATTTTGTAATGCACCCTCAAGCGGGGCATACAGCCTTGAAGCTACAAGTAAAAACATAAAAAACAGCGGAATATCAATCTCCCCACGAATAAGTAGAGCAGAGCCTACAAGCGCAACCGTAGCAATCCCGAGCT
>CAKRNI010000128.1 GCA_934370915.1 uncultured Lachnospiraceae bacterium | reverse complement strand
AAGATTCCGATGGCGATGACAAACACAGCTCCCAAAAAAGATCCTTTATTCTTTTTTGCCATCCGAAATGTGTTGAGTGCGAACAGTTTCACGTCCAGTCCACCTCCCACGGCGCTTTCGGTGTTTCATTCGCCTCGATCCGTTCCAGAGAACCGTCCCGCATGTAAAAAACGCGGTCCGCAATCTCAGCGATCTTCCCGTTGTGAGTGATGATAAGCAGTGTCTTTTTATAGTTCCGGTTGAAATTCCATAGAAGCTTTAGGACCTGAACGCTGGTACGGCTGTCCAGAGCTCCCGTAGGTTCATCGCAGAGCAGCACATCCGGATTTTTGCAGAGCGCTCTGGCGATGGCCGCCCTCTGCTGCTCTCCTCCGGAGAGCTTTGCAGGGAAATGGCCGCAGCGGTCCGAAAGCCCGACTTCCTCCAGAAGTTGTCCTGCATCCAGAGGATTTGGGGTCAATCCAGCCGCAAGTTCCACATTTTCAAGAGCTGTGAGCCCCGGGAGCAGGTTGTAAAACTGAAAAACAAAGCCAATATGGCGTCTTCTGTAGTCCGTCAGGGATTTCCGGTCATTCCAGTCAAGAAATCTTCCGTCATACTGAAGTTCTCCCTCAGAAGCAGTCTCAATGCCGCCTAAAATATTTAAAAGTGTACTTTTTCCTGATCCGCTGGGACCCAGAATCACGACGATCTCTCCCTCATATATTTCAAAGGAAACATTCTTCAATGCGTAGACTGCTGCGTCTCCCATATTAAATTCCTTACTGATCTTCTCTGCCCGAAGCACTGTTTTCATCACGCGTATTCCCCCCGTGCTTTATATGTTAGTTATATCTAACACTCCGGTGATATACAAGACCAGATGTCCTAAGTGGGAATTTTTCTCAATAAATGAAAAAAAACAGGCAGCCTGTCTCCAGACTGCCCATCTCTATCTGATATTCATTTACTGCGCGATCGAAAACATCTCATTCACCGTCTTCGGATCCAGACTGTGATTGTACACAAGCTTTTCATATTCCAGAAGCTGTTCCTTCCACTCATAATCCCCGCTCTCGGCGTCCTCCCAGCTGTGGTAGGTTCCGTCGGACTCCCAGATTCCAAGATGATGGATGACCGGAAGTTTTTCGGAAAGCTGCAGGAGAAATTCATTGTACGGGGTCAGTGACAGGTTCGCGCGCTGCAATACATACGAAGAAAGGTAGATCGCGCCTAACCGGCCAATATCCTCCGAAGGCTGGTCGTAGTTGGTCCAGATCACAAACGGGGTCTCGTACCAGCAGACCTTCTGCTCATTGGGAACCTTCGCACTCTCCACGCCCATAGCCTCATCAAAGAACTCATCCTCGATTCCCGGCTGATGATCCCCGAACATGACGATCATCGTCGGCTGGTCGCACTGGGAGAAGTAGTTGACGAGCCACTCAAAGGCCTCATCAGACTTTTTTACAAGGGACAGGTACATATCTGCCTCCGGGTACTTTCCTTCCATGTCCCCGGTGAGCCATACCTCCTGCTCGAAGTTCGCATACGGGGTCGCGTATCCGCCATGATTCTGCATGGTCACATTAAAGAGGAACAGCTTGTCATCCGGGTTTGCCTTTTTCTCGATATACTCGGTGATGACCTTGAAATCACTCAGGTCGCTGATATAATTCCGGAGTTCATCCCGTCCCTCATAGGCGCTGATATCCAGAAAATCATTGAATCCCATGTTCTTGTAGCAGATGCGTCGGTTCCAGTTTTCCGCCGGATACGGGTGCATGGCAACCGCTGTGTACCCCTGATCCTGCACTGTGCTGACCATGGATCGGACACCCGGATTTACATAGAACTGGTAAGCGACACTTCCCCGCGGCATCATATACATGGAATCGCCGACCAGGAACTCGAACTCCGAGTTGCTGGTCATGGCACCGAATACCGGCATACAGAGCTTTCCTTTTACGGTATTTTCCGTAAGATTGTTAAGGAACGGGAGATAATCGATATTAGTCGTAAAATCCCCATCTACCGCGAGGTCGGAGAGACTCTCATTCATGATGCAGATAATGTTGGTTGGCTGGATCGCGTCTCCGGATTCCACCGCAGCCGCCGTCTCCTCATTCCGTTCTTTTTCACTTCCCGCATATTTGCCGCAGATCTCCTGGATCTTCGCTTTGGAATAGCCCTGCGGTGCTTTCTTTACCAGATATTTGATCGATATCGCAGAGGACAGGATATAACCATTCTCAGCGTAAGAAGTCATCGGATCCCAGAGGTTCACCTCCAGGGACAGCCCCGGTATCATAAAGCTGTAAAAGCAGCCGATAAATACGGCAGCCGCTCCGGCAGAAGCCCCAAATACTGTAATTCTCTTTTTCCTGCCCCTTACCCGGACAAACACGAACTGCGCCAGTACATTCCACATGATCAGGAGCAGACCGCAGATGATCATCATCAGGGTCGGGGTATAATTATAGTTCCCTGCAACCGTCATCGCCGTCTTTACCGCCAGAACATCGCCCATCATGATCGGGCGGCTTCTGAAGGAGACCACAAAAGTCTCCGCTAAAGAAATCCCATAGAGGATCACGGAGGAGACCGGAATGGAGATCCGGGTGCTTCCCGAGATTCCAAATATCAGGAGATACAGCACGAACATCCAGACGATGTTGAGTACCGCATTTTTCGGCAATACCGTCGCAAAATATCCTGTCACAAACTCAAACATGACGTAGGAAAACACCGGTGATAATAAAAACAGTACAATGGCCCCTGTACGTTCCAACCGGTTGTCTGTTCTTGTTTCTGTTCTTGTTTCTGTTCTTTCTTCTGTCTTTTCGTCCATTTACGTTTCTCTTTCTGAATCTGTCAATGAAAAGTTATTTTCTGTGGGCGTTTTCTCCCTCGCGGACTGCCCAGCGCATCTTTGTGGATCTTGCCCTCGGATTTCTCTGGCATTCCTCCGCTGACGGGCGGATCACTTCGTCTGCCACGTCACTGTACAGTCCCTCTCTTTTTCCGTCTTTAAAGTAATATTTCACAAGACGGTCCTCGCCGGAATGGAAGGTCAGGATCGCCGCTCTTCCGCCGGGTGCCAGGATTCCCGGAAGTTTTGAGAGGAAGCTCTCTAAAACCTCGAACTCCTGATTTACATCGATCCGAAGTGCCTGAAAGCATCTCTGGCAGGACTTTTTTACCGCTTCCTTCCGCTCCTTCTCCGGAATAAAGGAGAGTGTCGTCTCGATAACTTCCTTGAGTTCCGTTGTTGTCTCGATATACAGGCGTTTTCTGTTTCTCTTCGCGATCTCCCTTGCGATCTCCTCCGCATAAGGTTCATCGGAATTTTCCACCAGCATACCCGCGATTTCTTCCTTATCCATCTGCTTCAGCCGCTCCGCAGCAGAAATCCCCTTTTCCGGATCGAGCCTCAGGTCTAACGGACCATCCGCCTTATAGGTAAATCCTCTCTCCGGATTGTCGATCTGCATGGATGATACGCCGAGATCTGCCAGGACGAAATCGAAAAGTCCTGTCTCCGGAACCAGCTTGTCAATATCCGCAAAGTTCATCTGCTTTACCGTGAGGATGTCCTCGTCAAATCCGCGCTCCTTTAACCGTGCCTTTGTCTTCACGATCTCGATGGGATCCACGTCGAGGCCGTACATATGGCCCTGACCCTCAAGTTTCTTTAACATCTCCGTCGTATGTCCGCCATACCCCAATGTAGCGTCGAGTCCCTGCATTCCCGGCTTGATATCCAGAAAATCGAGGATCTCCTTCACACAGATCGAGATATGCATGCCTGCCGGAGTACTGCCCTTTTTGATGACTTTCTCGATCGTATCGGCGTACTTCTCCGGATTCTGCTCTTTATACTTTTCCTCAAACCGCTTCGGGTGTGTACCGCTGTAACGGACACGCCGCTTATGTACCGTTGCTCCCTGTACCTCTTTTTCTTCCATGTTAAAACCTCGTTTTTATCGCTGTTTTTTTACACATACGGTTTATCTTAACATATTCTTCATATAAATGTAAAGTATGTTTTATTGACAAACTTTCTCCGTCCGGTCACGGTTCACGCCCGGTGCAAACAGCAGCTCTATCTGTCGGATTTTTCTAAATATTCTGTCTTTTGCTTGTATTTGTCGCATAAATCTGATATAATGATCTCATCGTAACTGTCCGCTTTTCGTGTTTTCCGTCAGCGCAGCATGAGCGCTGACCTGCCGGGCAGTTATCCTATATTAATGACATTTGGAGGGATGCTACATGAAGGGTAATATTATCGTTGGACAGTCCGGCGGCCCGACCGCCGCTATCAATTCCAGCCTTGCAGGCGTTTACCGGACCGCAATCGACCGTGGAGCGAAAAAAGTATACGGTATGCGGCACGGCATTCAGGGTCTCCTAAACGAGGACTATATCGATCTTTCCGAACATATCCAGACAGATCTGGACGTGGAGCTCTTAAAACGTACACCGGCTGCCTATCTCGGCTCCTGCCGCTATAAGCTCCCGGAGATCCATGAGGATATCGCTACCTTCGACAAGATCTTTTCGATCCTCGATAAGCTTGAGATCGAATGCTTTATCTATATCGGCGGAAATGATTCCATGGACACGATCAAGAAGCTCTCCGACTATGCGATCTTAAAAGGACATCCCACCAAATTTTTAGGCGTTCCAAAGACCATCGACAACGACCTCGCGCTGACCGACCACACTCCCGGCTACGGCAGCGCGGCAAAATACATCGGAACCTCCGTAAAAGAGATCATTCAGGACAGTCAGGCACTGATCTACGATAAGGGACTTGTCACCATCGTCGAGATCATGGGAAGAAACGCCGGATGGCTCGTAGGTTCCGCGGCTCTCTCCAAAGGCGAGGACTGCGACGGACCGGACCTGATCTACGTTCCGGAGCTTCCGTTTGATATCGACAACTTCCTGACCCGGGTACGGGAGCTTCTGTCGAAAAAGGCTTTCGTTGTAGTCGCTGTCTCCGAGGGAATCCGCCTGTCGGACGGCCGCTATGTCTGCGAGCTCACCGACGGTGTTGATTTCGTCGATGCCTTCGGCCACAAGCAGCTCACCGGCACCGCAAACTATCTTGCCCGCCGTCTGGCACAGGAGATCGGCTGCAAGACAAGAACCATCGAGTTAAGCTCCATGCAGAGAGCCGCTTCCCATCTGGCATCCAGAATCGATATCCTCGAAGCCTTTCAGGTCGGCGGTGCTGCCGTGAAGGCAGCCGACGAGGGAGATACCGGTGAGATGGTCATCATCAAACGTCTTTCCGACGATCCATATCAGTCCACGACGGACCTTCGGAATGTCCACAAGGTCTCCAATGTGGAGAAGGTGGTTCCGAGAGAATGGATCACCGAGGACGGAACCTATGTCACCGATGAATTCATCAACTACGTCCGCCCGCTGATCCAGGGCGATGTGTCACCGGTTATGGTGGATGGAATTCCGAGATATCTGTATCATAAGAAATAATAACGGCAAAAACCTGTGTTCCCCCTTCCGCAGCGGGACATACCGAAGCCCTCCCACTGGAGTACAGATCCATAAACTCAGTTTCTGGCTCCAGGGGAGGGCTTTCTTTATTCTTCTTTATTCATTCCTGCTGCCATCATTCATGGTTTTTCAAACTTTCCACCGATTCCGGCAGGCAGTTCCCGGAATTTTTACGCGTCCGATCTTGAAAATGCGTTCTTCATGGAATTGCTGAGCTCAAAGAGCACATGATCCAGGGTATTTCCTGTCTCCTCTTTTAACATCTTCGCGATCTCGCGGTTCGCTTCCTCTAAAAGTCTTCTGCTCTCCGCCGGATCCGCAGCCTTCTCCGCCTCTTTATCATACTTGTTGAGCAGTGCATGTCCCTTCGCCTCCACAGCGTTCTGGTAGCGCTCGATATGGATCGCAGATTTCGCGAAGGACGCATCTGCCATGGCAGCGATCATTCTTGCGGACCAGTAGAAGTTCTCTGTGGAGACCTCCTTCGTTGTATTTGCAAGGTACTCCGGTGTCTCATCGACAGCCGCATAGAACGGCACCAGAGTGTTGAACGCGTTTGACGCAAAGGCCAGCCACTGGACCGCTTGACAGCTTGCCGGGACATCCGGACGCATCTGGATCAAGGCAAGAAAATCGTTGCGGTTGATGCCGATGGCGCGGTATTTGCCCTTCTGGAGTCCGTCACCGCTCTTTGCGTAGGGATCATATGGCGTTCCTTGGAAATGAGAGGAAAGGGCATATTTTACGTCCTCCACCGTGATCTTTTTCTCCGGCACCATGCTCCACGGGATATCGTCGGATTCCGGCCTATAATCCGCGTCCGGTCCGTCCCACTTCTTTGTCTTCGGATTAAAGTAGCGCTCCATGAACCATGCTCTCGGTGTGTTGTAGATATGGTCGGAATCGCTGTGGCTTCCGAATGCGGCACGGGCATCAAAATGGCTGCCATTTCCGCCGTTTAAAGAGAGATCAAGATGGTTCTCCGCAATAAACTCTCTGAGATCGGAAGAACACATATGCTCCTTCTGCTCGGAAAAAGCGTCATTCAAATCAAAATCGTCGATACCAAACTGGTTCGGCATTACCACATACCGGTCGTCCGGAACACGCTTTGCGATCCAGTGATGCCCGCCGATGGTCTCAAACCACCAGATCTCGTTGATGTCCTGAAATGCGATACCGTTCATCTCGTAAGTTCCGTACTTCTCCAAAAGACTTCCGAGGCGGATCACACCTTCTCTCGCGCTGCTGATATACGGAAGCGTGATGTACACAAGGTCTTCCTCACCGATTCCACCGGCGATCTCCTCTTTTCCGTCCTCCGCCGGCTGTAGCTTTACAAGCGGGTCTGCTCCGAGAACACGAGCGTTGGATGTGATAGTTTCCGTAGCTGTCATGCCGACATTCTTTTCATTAACGCCGCTGGCCGCCCAGATTCCCTTTCCCTTAATGGCGTTCGGAACTGCCGTAAACTTCATCGGATCTCCCGGAAGATCGATCTCCACATGAGAGAGAACAGACTTATAAACCTTCGGCTGCTCCTCCGGATGGATCACCACAAATTTCTTCGCCGTAAAATGTCCGGAACCGGAATCATCATTTCT
>CAKRNI010000127.1 GCA_934370915.1 uncultured Lachnospiraceae bacterium | reverse complement strand
AAGGCGGAGATCGACCATCTGGAATCCATCAGTACCTCCATGGATATCGCAAGGCTGGAGGAGGATCTTGTACAGATCAAGGAAGAGCTTACGGAGTACGGCTATATCAAACGCCATTACACCGGCGGGAAAAAGGTAAAGATCACAAGCCGCCCGTTCCACTACCTTTCCAGCGACGGCTTCCATATCTATGTCGGAAAAAACAACTACCAGAACGAAGAACTCGACTTCAAGTTTGCCAACGGCGGTGACTGGTGGTTTCACGCAAAGGGAATCCCGGGCTCCCACGTGATCGTAAAGACCGAGGGAAAGGAGCTGCCGGACCGCGTCTTTGAGGAAGCCGGAGCGCTGGCTGCCTATTACTCCAAGGGACGGGGAAACGAGAAGGTGGAAGTCGATTATATCCAGAGAAAGAATCTGAAAAAAGTTCCCGGCGCTGCTCCCGGTTTCGTTGTGTATCACACGAACTACTCCCTGATGGCTGTACCGGGGATCACGGTGCAGGAAGTATAATTTTATCGTACAAATAGAAAATGCCCCAGAGCAGCACCGAATGTGCAAAGCTCTGAGGCATTTTTCTATATCTGTATTCCATCCTATATTCTTTTATCTTCCACCAGCTTCATATAATAACGCATTGCAGATCGCCGCCGCGATATTGCTGCCGCCTTTCCGTCCTCTTGCGACGATGGCCGGAACATCTGTCCTTAAGATCAACTCTTTTGCTTCCACCACATTTACAAATCCCACCGGGACTCCGATGATGAGCGCCGGGCGGATTTTTTTTTCTTCGATCAGCTCATAAAGGCGCATCAGGGCCGTCGGTGCGTTGCCCACCGCGTAGATGCATTCCGGATAAAGTCTTGCGGCCTTTTCCGCGCTGACCGCAGATCTTGTCATGCCGCTCTCCTTCGCTTTTACCTTCACATCCTCATCTCCGATAAAACAGTGCACCTCGATCCCAAATTTTCCTGCCGCCGTTTTATTGATCCCGGATGCAGCCATCGTGGTGTCCGTGATGATCGGAAGTCCACGTCGGATCGCTTCCCTTGCCTTTTCGACAGCTCCGTCGGTGATCGTCAGGGTGTCCCTGTAGGAAAAATCCGCCGTCGTGTGGATCACCCGGCAGAGAACCGGGAGCGCCTCCACCGGATAGGAGGAAACAAACTCGTTCCCCAGCTCTCCCTTTATGATCTCAAAGCTCTTCTTTTCGATCTCCATCGGGCGGGTCGTCAGAAAATCGATGCCCGTCCGCTTTTTTAATTCTTCTGTCCAGTCAAGTTCGCTCATCCTCTCACATCCTTTCGCTCTAAGATCCGGTAGATCATATCCATATCGAGATTTTCCCGGATGATCTTTGCCATTTTATCGTACTGTTCCTCTTTGTATTTCGCCATGGAAAAGGTCGCTCCGCTCTCATATTCGTCCGGACGGACACCTTTCTGTTTGGCAAGGAAGTTACGAACCGCCGTCTGCATCTCCTCCGTATCGAAAACGCCGTGGACGTAGGTTCCGAACACATTTTTGTATATGCAGCCATCCTCTTTTGTATCGGCTGTGTGTCCGCCAGTTCCATCACTGCAACAGATTTCCGAGAAATTCCTTCCACCATCCCGGATCGTCTCACCCATATGGATCTCGTAGCCGGAAATTTTAACCGGTTCGCCGTCCTCCGAAAATCTCGCCGTGCCGGTTACTCTCGTTCTCGTCTTCTTCTCCGCGAAGATCGTCCGGATCGGTAAGAGCTCCATTCCCCGCATGGTTCCGCCCTCCTCGACCCCATAGGGATCGTCGAGACTCGTTCCGAGCATCTGGAATCCACCGCACACACCGATAACAGGAGTTCCCTTTCCTGCCATCCGTGTGATCACTGCCTCCAGCCCGTTCTGGCGGATCCATTTGAGATCCCCCATCGTATTCTTTGTTCCGGGTATGATAATGAGATCGGATCCTGTCAGTTCCTCCGGCCGACTCACATAGGAAAGAGCGATTCCCGGAAGGCGTTCAAGGGAATTGAAGTCCGTGAAGTTAGAGATCCGCGGAAGTCTTACCACCGTGACCTTTGCAAACGCCTCATGTCCGGATCGGTCGAGCAGCGGCCCTGAACCGTGTTTTCCGGTCAGCCGCTCCGAGAGACTGTCCTCATCGTCCACATCCACATCCATATATGGGATCACACCCGCGAACGGGATCCGGATCCGCTCATAGAGCATGGCAAGGCCCGGTTTTAAGATCTCCTTATCGCCGCGGAATTTGTTGATCACAAAGGCCCGGATCCGCCTTCTCTCATCCTCTGTCAAAAGTGCCGCTGTCCCATAAAGCTGGGCGAAGACCCCGCCCCGGTCGATATCTCCCGCAAGAAGGACCGGGGCGTCGAGCATCTCAGCCAGTCCCATGTTCACGATATCGTTCTCCCTGAGGTTGATCTCTGCCGGACTTCCGGCACCCTCCACGACGATCACATCGTACCTGGATGCCAGAGTGTTGTAAGCGTCCATGATGTCCGGGATCAGGCTCTTTTTCATCTTAAAATATTCTGCCGCCGGATAATTTCCACGAACCTCCCCGTTTACGATGAGCTGGGAGCCCATGTTGGAGGTGGGCTTTAGGAGGATCGGGTTCATCGCCGCCTCCGGTTCGATTCCCGCCGCCTCCGCCTGCATGACCTGAGCACGGCCCATCTCAAGACCGTCCTTTGTGATATAGGAATTTAATGCCATATTCTGGGATTTGAACGGGGCGGTCTTGAGCCCGTCCTGTTTAAAGATCCGGCAGAGCCCCGCCGCGAGAAAGCTTTTCCCAGCATTCGACATCGTTCCCTGGATCATGATTACTTTTGCCAATTTGATTCCTCCGTTGTGCTGCAGCCGTTTTAACACAATTTATAATCGTATATACTCTGCATTACGACTGCTGCCATATCCTGTTTTTATGCCTCTAAACCATCTTTACAATAAATTGAGAACCGTTTCCACCACCGCACAGAGTCCCATAAGGATCCATGATGTCCGGTAAAGAAGCTTATTCGCCCGCGGAATATCCTCGATCTCTACCGGCCGCAGATCATCCCCAATGTATTTCTTCTTCAAAAGTTTTCCGAAATACCAGGCATCTCCCGCAAGGCGGATCCTGAGTGATCCGGCGCAGACCGATTCCGTCTGGGCGGAATTTGGGCTCGCGTGGTTGAAACGGTCCCTTAAAAAGATCTCCTTCGCATGGGAACCGTCAAATTCATGATCTTTTGATGGCAGATAGGAGGCGAAGATCATGACCCAGGCGCAGAGTCTCGCCGGTATGAAGTTCAGGAGATCGTCAAGCTTTGCCGCCGCCCTTCCAAGATAAAGATACTTGTCGTTCTTGTATCCCACCATGGAATCCATGGTGTTAACTGCTTTATATATCCAGCCGAGGACCGGGCCGCCGAGAGTCATATAAAAAAGCGGGGCTGCGACACCGTCCGAAGTATTTTCCGCTACAGTTTCCACCGCCGCTTTCGTGACTCCCGTCATGTCGAGACGTTCCGTATCACGGCCCACGATCATGGAGACCGCGTACCGGGCTGCCGGTAGATCATCTTTTTTCAATTCCCGGTAGACCTTCATGCTCTCATCTTTTAAGGATCTCACCGCAAATAGCTGATAGCAAAGGATCACCGAGACCAAAAATTTAAGCCCTGGGGAGATCCGCCCGCAGGCATAAAGAATGCCGCCGGATACGACCGCCGTCGTTCCCGTCACAAAAAGGACAAGGACGACGCCGCCCGCAAGCAGCGCCCGTTCCCCGTCTCCGAAAACTCTCCGTATTCCTTTTTCCAGAAAACTGATATATGCCCCGATCAGCCGCACCGGGTGATACAGCCAGTGCGGATCGCCAAGGACCTGATCCATCAGAAAGCCAAGCGCGATCACCGCCAGAAGTTCCATTCTGTCTATCATGTAAATTCTTCCTTACCTGCCGTAATTTTCCTGTTTTCAGCTGGAGAAACGAAACTATGTTTCCATACGCATATGAGCCTGTCGTTCTTTTCTCCCGCAGACAAAAAATCAGGAATCATATCAGCCTCTATTTCAAATATTTTCCGTTATTCTTATATGCCATGATGATAATAACCACCGTCAGCACAAGAAATGCCGCCAGCCATAAAACTGCCGGAAATACGCTGCATCGGTACATGACAAAGAATGCCAGATCCAGTCCCCAGAGCATCTTTGTGACTCCCTCTGTATGGCACCATTTTGCCCGTTCTTCATCCTCCACAAGGATCTTTGAACTGATCGGCGTGTAGATGCCGCTTACGACCAGCGCACCGTAGATCAGAAATCCGATGCTGCATACGGATAATAAAAGTATCATGTTTTTGTTCTCCCTTCATCTTTTCCTTTACACTTTTCGTTACAGATCATTCAGCTGAAATGATCCTCGCGTTGCGGATCTGTCCATCTGACGCATCCATTTTTCCCAAAACGCCTTCCCCGTTCCCAACCTGCCAGTCATAGTAACTTTTCTTTTCCTCCGAAAACGCCTCCATGACTGCCATGATCGTTCCTCCATGAACGACAAAAACGAGTGTCCGGTCAGCCTCCTGTTCAGCCTGAGAAGAAATTTCCTTCCATACTTCCTGAAATGCCTTCACTGTCCGGACTTTAAACGCCTCCGTGGTCTCCCCGCCGGGAAATCCCTCTCTCCCCAGCGTGTCGATAAAATGCTGATACTCCGTATCCCCGGAAAGTTCCAGATAATTCTTATACTCAAAGGTTCCAAAATCACACTCGGAGAGTCCGGCTTTCTGGATTCTCGGAACATGTTCATATAGCTTCTCCGGGAACAGAATTTCTGCTGTCTCAAGACACCGCTTCATCGGGCTTGTGATGATCGCTGCCACGTTTCCTGCAAGCTCCCGAAGCTTCAGTGCTTCTTCCTGCAGAAAGAACACTGCCTGCTCCGTCAGTCCCTCATCAGTCCGGCCCACATACCGTTTTTCCAGATTCCCGGCCGTTGCCCCATGCCGGATCATGAAAAGTTTCATCCGATCACCGCCTTCCCGATCACGGCCGCAAGGAGGATCCCAAGCTCACAGATCTGCAGGAAAAATCCCGCCAGATCCCCCGTGACCCCACCGAACTCCTTCACTGCCATATGCCGGTAGTAGAAAAAGATAAGGATCGATGCTGATAGAATGATCCCCCCAATTCTGCCGCCCAGAAAAAGTTCCAAAACTGCTGCCGCAAGGAACAGGATGACCATCCAGACCGCCACCGTTTTCTTCTTCGCGTCCTTCATAAAATCTGCCAACATCCCATGTTTTCTCGCTTCCGGAAATGTTACCGTGGAAAGTCCGCTTAAGGATCTTGAGATCACAAAACCGATCGAGACAAGCACCGCCGTCTCCCGGTCAAGCTCCATACATGCCGCCGCATAAAGGATCAGATACAGTGCGCCGAAGATCACAGCGAACGCCCCCGTGTGGGTGTCCTTTAAGATCGCGAGTTTCTTCTCCCTGTCTCCGTAGGACGCCCTGGCATCACAGGTATCCATAAAACCATCCATGTGGATTCCGCCTGTGATAAAGATCGGAACTGCGAGAAGGATCCCGGCTGCCAGAAAGCTTCCCGGAAGAAGCCATGAGAGCAGCAGGAACATCCCGTAAAATACCGCCCCGATCACCACGCCGATGGCCGGGAAGAAACACATGGCATATTTCATGTCCTCCTCTTTCCACTCGAACATCGGCATCGGGATTCTCGAATACATGGAAAAAGCGATGATCGCCGCCCTCATGACCGCTCTCCTTTCTCCTGATAGTCCACGTACTGTTCCACGGAGATATCAGAAAACGTGCTCATCTCCTCATATACCTTAACTCCCATCTTAAGAAGCGGGATCATGGCAACCGCCCCGCTTCCCTCGCCGAGATGCATTCCCATGTGAAGGGGTGCCGGAAGCTCCAGCATCTGAAGGATCGCCGCCCCGGCAGGTTCTGTGGAGATATGGGACGCAAGCATATAGTCCTTCGCCTCTTTCCTGATGAGAACCGCCAGAAGGCCGGAGACGGTTGAGAGGAATCCATCCATCAAAACCGGTACCTTTGCCGCCGCTCCGCCGAGGAATAGCCCTGTCATTCCTGCGAGATCGAAACCGCCAAGCTCTGCAAGCACGGTCACAGCGGACAGCTCTCCCTTCTCATATTGTTCTTTTGTTCCATTCCGATATTCCGGATATTTCTCATAGAAACGGGAAACGGCCATCTCCACTGCATGTTTTTTCTTCTCAAGCCCCGCGTCAGAGAGTCCGGCGCCCCGGCCGGTCGCTTCTTCCGGTGAGAGCCCCGCGAGCACTGCGCTCATGGTGGCAGCAGGGGTCGTGTTTCCGATTCCCATCTCCCCCGCGGCAAGGATTTCGTATCCCATCTCTTTCAGCCGGAATGCAAGATCTATGCCGGAAAGAAGTGCCTGAAGACACCCGGTTCTGCTCATCGCCGGTTCCCTCGCGATATTTCCGGATCCTCTCGCCACTTTCCGGTCCAGGATCCGGTGCATGTCAGGTTCCTTCTGCCCGGTGGGCTCGCAGTCCATTCCCATGTCCACAGGGTAGAGATCTGTTCCGGAGATCCGGCACATCTTGGAGGTCGATGTTTCGCCTTTCGTGAAGTTTTCCGCAACGATCCTCGTCACATCTTTACCTGTCTGGGAAACCCCTTCCGCAACGACACCGTGGTCCGCGCACATGACCGCCAGTGCGGACCGATCCAGTTTCATTCCTGATGCGTTCCCGCGGATCCCCGCAATCTTTATAATGTCCTCCTCCAGAATCCCGAGACTTCCGATGGGTTTTGCCACGGAATTCCAGCGTTTTTTCGCAAGCTTCATGGCAGTCCGATCTGCCGGTTGGATCTTATCCAGATACGTGTTCCAGGTTTCTTCGATCGAAGTTTCTTCTTTCAGATTTACTTTTATTCTGCTGTCACATTTCATTTTGTTATTCATCTTTTTGATTATGTCATATTAGTAAGAATCGTTTTCTACTGTATCCTGATACCGTTTAAACTACAGTTCTCGTCAATGCAAAAATTTTCCACGCTTCTGCACGTTTAATAAAATTCTCAGCAATTTTCACATTGCTGTAAAAGTACAGATGCGGGAATCCT
>CAKRNI010000126.1 GCA_934370915.1 uncultured Lachnospiraceae bacterium | reverse complement strand
TTCAGATCACCGCAGAAAATCACCGGTTTCTTCGTCTCCAGCTCTTTTAAGTACGCCCGGAACGCGTCCTCCCACTGCATCCGGTAATCGAGACGTTTTAAGCCGTCCTGGGAATTCGGGGTATAGCAGGTGACCACATAATACTCCGGGAATTCCGCCGTGATCACCCGGCCCTCATGGTCATGCTCCTCGATCCCAAGACCGTAGGTCACTGAGACAGGTTCTTCCTTCGTAAACATCGCCGTTCCGGAATATCCCTTTTTCTCCGCGTAATTCCAGTACTGGTGATATCCCGGAAGCTCCAGCTCCACCTGCCCTTCCTGCAGCTTGCTTTCCTGAATACAGAAAATATCTGCATCCGACTCCTTCAAATATTCTAAAAATCCCTTTCCCAGGCAGGCGCGAAGCCCGTTTACATTCCAGGAAATCATTTTTTTCATAGACAACTTCTCCGTTTCTATCGCACTTTCTCAGCCACGGGACTGCTCCGGATTTTCTTCGATAAATGTCGGAACATTCAGAAAATGTGTGGCCCGCATATAGATTCAGTATAACATTATTCCTAATGTTTTACCATCAAAAAAATAATTCCACATAGTATAAAAAAACAGGTCCCCACACAGCATACTGCCATATGGGAACCTGTCTATCTTCAGCCTACCACACTCTTATCGATCACTTTCCAGTAAAGCGCCTTCTTCTCGATCAGCTCCGAGATCAGGTAAAGCGCCAGACCGATCACACTTAAAAGAATGACCGCGTTCAGGATCATCTTGATATCGTATGTCTCACTGCCCAGCGTAAGCAGATATCCAAGACCTGCCTTCGCTCCGATCATCTCACCGATGACCGCGCCTGTCATCGCCTGCGTTAAGGCAAGCTTAATTCCGGATAACATCATTTCGATCGAATACGGAACCTCAATCTTACAGAAGGTCTGCCATTTGCTGGCCTTTAACACCTTCATCAGATTGTATACATTATCCTCTATGGATCGGATCGCCGATACCTCATTGATCATGATCGGGAACGATACGACCAGAATAACTAACGCCGCCTTGGATTCGATCCCGAGTCCCATCCAGAGGATGAAGAGCGGTGCCAGAGAGATCTTCGGGGCTGTCTGGATAATGATGACGAATGGCATGATCAGACGCTCAATAAAACGGATCTTCGCCATAATATAGCCGAGGACCAGTCCGATCACGATACCGATCACCGTTCCCACCAGGATCTCTTCCATTGTGACGCGGATATGTTTCATCACATCACCGCTCACAAACAGCTTTACCATCGAGTTTGCCAGCTCTGCCGGACCGGGAAGCAGGTAGTTCGGTACATGAAAGATCCGGATATACAGTTCCCACACGATCAGAAACAGCGGCAGAAACAGTGCCGGAAGAATGGTTTTTCTATATTTTCTGTAAAACATCTCTCACCTCATAGCTCTTCCCGTCCGAAGCGGGGAAAATTTTTATTTTGCCGGTGTGTAAAGGAGTTCAGATGCATCGAAGGTTTCGTCAATATTGCCGATCTCCTTGGACTCATCGATCAGTGCCTGCCACTTCTCCGGGTTGGATGCGCCGATTCCGTTCTCCTTCGTGTAATCGCTCTGCCATAAGGTCTTTACGAATACATCGTTTAAGATCTGGACAACAACATCTCTCTTCTCAGCGAAGGTCGGTGCATATTTCTCGATGGACATATCAACAGCTTCCTCAACATGGCCGTCGATGATATACTCAATCGCCTTGTTTAACGCGCGGCAGAATCCGTCAACAGTCTCCGGATCCTCTGCTACTAACTTGTCACCTGCAACTAATACGTTGCCGAAGGACGGAAGGAACTGGTCACATGTGATCTCGCTTGCTGCGTAACCGGAGTTGTTTAACTCGATGGTTCTGAGTTTGGAGAACACAATTGCGTCAACCTGACCCTCTGTGAGTGCTGTCAGAATTGCGCCTGTACCAACGATCTCAACCTGTACATCGTCGATTGTAAGGCCTGCAGACTCCATAGCTGCCTGGAGCTGGAAGTAGTTTGCGCTTCCAAGGCTTGTAACTGCTACTTTTTTGCCCTTTAAGTCAGCCGGTGTGCTGATTCCAGAATCGCTTCCGAAGATGATTGCGCCGAGGCCTTCCTGATAGGTTGTATGAACAACTTTAACCGGAATACCCTGTGCCTTTGCTGCTACAACTGCATCTGCGTTCGGGAAACCGAACTCGACATTGCCTGCTGCAACGTTCTTTACGATATCGGCAGCTGCTGCATAATAGAATTCAACATTCAGTCCCTCTTCCGCAAAATATCCGTTCTCCTGCGCAAGGTATAACGGTGCGTAATACGGAACTGCGGAACCATCGATCTGAATGGAAACTGTCTTTAAATCGCCTGTGTCCTTTGCTTCTGCCGCCGTTGTCTCCTCAGCCTTTGTCTCCTCTGCGGCTGTCGTTGCCTCTGCGGTCGTTGCTGCTGCTTCGCTTGCTTTGCTTGCGCTCTCAGAGCTGCATCCTGCGAGCATGGACACTGCCATTGCCGCTGTCAGTACGGTTGCAAGAATTTTTTTCTTCATGGTGCTCTCCTTCTCCTTTTTATAAATACATTGGTTCTTTGTCTTACCGGAACTGCATTTCCGGCATCTATAACTTCCCTCGCCGTTTTCGGCCGGGTCATTATCTTTCTATTTGATTGCGGTCAGTGCGGCAGGCCCGCAGACCTTACAATCCGTTACTTTCTGTGCAGATATTCCTTATAAAGCTTTTCTCCTGCGGCAAGAGCCGTTCTGCACATCTCCTTCTGGGCCGGTTCAAAATCCACCAGCCACTGATCCGTGATCCGGTTGCAGTGTACTGCACAGATGCTTCCGGAAAGAACATTGTTTAACGATGCCAGCGTAAAGATTGTCTCCGCCTCCATCTCCATGTTCAGAATGTTCCATTTTTCAAACTGTTCCAGAACAGCATTTTCATCATATCCTGTCTCAAACGGCATCTGGCGTCCCTGTCCGTGGTAGAAGGAGCCGACGGACATACAGATTCCCATGGAATACTCGTTTTTTCTCTCCTCACATGCACGCTTTAAGCAGTCCAGCACTTCAAATGAAGCTAATGCCGGATACTCGGACGGAGCGTAGAAGCAGGAAGCACCGCCTTTCCGGACAGCACCTGTATTTAAGACCATCGCACCGCACGGTACGTCTTCTTTCAGCACGCCGGTCCCGCCGATGCGGATCAGTGCTTTCGCTCCAAGGGCGATCAGCTGGAGTACAGCGATCTCCGTTGACGGACCGCCGATTCCTGTCGAGCACACCGTAACCTTGATTCCGTTGTAATATCCGGTTCCAACTACATATTCCCGGTAATCGCTGACGATCTTATAATCCTCTAAAAGATCCTCAAACATGGCAACGCGTCCCGGATCACCCGGAAGCAGTACGATCTCTCCGATCTCCTCAGCCGTACACTGGATATGCGGCATTTTTCCATTCATCGTCGGTGATGAAGCCGATGTAAAATTCACACTCATTTCCTCCCAAAATCTTTCTCTCATTCAGCACACCGCGCTTTTATCTGAGGCGGCGGGCTGAGCACTAATTTTTCGATTCGTGCCAGTACAGGAACTTATCCTCCAGCACACTGATCACCTGATATGTAACGATACCAAGGACGATTGTAACGATAATGCCCGCCAGCAGCATCGGTGTGTCATAGGTCGATGATGCGTAGGTCAGGATATATCCGAGACCCTGTTTTCCGGACATCCACTCCGCGACGATCGCACCGATGACCGCCTGAACGATACCGACCTTCAGACTTGCAAACAGGGCCGGTAATGAATACTGCATTTCAACCTGCGAAAAGATCTGCCATTTCGACGCTTTTAAGATCTTCATCAGGTTTCTGACGTCCGGCGGAATTGATTCCAGACCCAGCATCATTCCCGACAGTACCGGGAACAGTACCATGGATATGATCAGAACAACCTTTGATACGAGTCCGATTCCGAACCATACGACAAATAACGGAACCAGCGCAATCTTCGGTGCCGTCTGAAGGAAGATCAGGTACGGCATCAGCATGGTCTTCAACGCATCGATCTTGATAAACACATATCCCAGAACAATTCCTAAAAAGGCGCCGATCACAAATCCGAGAATGACCTCATAAGTCGTCGTCCAGAGATGTGCATATACGGTTCCTTTTACAAACATTTTGACGAGGCTGCTCCAGACCTTCGGCGGAGACGGCAGGATGTACGCCGGGACATGCTTTACCGCAACGTAGATCCACCAGATCGCGATAAACACGCCGACGGAAAGCGCATATTCCCCGATGGTTCTCAGGAGTCCCTGAAGTTTTCCGTTCTTTTTCATCCGATGATCCCCCTCAGATACTTATTGTATTCCGTGAACTTCGGATCATTTCTCGTTGCCTCTCCTCTCGGACGCGGCAGATCGATCTCCACCATCTCCTTGACTCTTCCCGGTCTCGCTGACATGACAAGAACGCGGTCCGACAGGAAGGTGGCTTCCTCGATGCTGTGGGTAACGAAAATAACCGTCTTTTTCGTCTTCCGCCAGATCTTTAAAAGCTCCTCATTTAAGTGGTCGCGGGTCAGGGCATCCAAAGCTCCGAAGGGCTCATCCATCAGAAGTAACGGAGCATCATAGGAAAGCGCCCGGACGATGGACACACGCTGTTTCATACCGCCGGAAAGTTCTCTCGGAAGTGCAGTCTTAAACTCCGAAAGTCCTGCAAGCTCCAGGAGCTCGTCAAGCTTCTCTTCATTCTCTTTCGTCTGCTTTTTCTGGATCACCAGCGGAAACTCTGCATTCTGTCTCACATTCTTCCACGGGAGAAGAACGGAATCCTGAAATACGAATCCCATCTGCTGGTCTGCTCCGTCGCGGTACTCGATCGTACCGGAGGTCGGTTTATCAAGGTTTCCAATGATCCGCAAAAGTGTCGATTTTCCACAGCCGGACGGGCCGATGATGGAAATAAACTCCCCCGGACGAATCTGGAGGTTGATATCCTTCAGTGCGATCGTATCCTCTTTTAAGAGGTTGCTGTACACCTTATTTAAGCCCTTTAACTCTACACTATACTCGCTCATAACAAATCTCCTTTTTTCTATCGGATCGCCTCGGAAATTTCCTTCGCACATTCCTTAAGCTGACAGATCCTCTGGAACATTTTTTCCGTATCTCCATCCTTCATGGACGTAAACGCGATCGCAGCCGCCAGCTCTCCGTTTCTGTCAAATACCGGGCACGCTGCGCCGAGGATACCCATCTGTAATTCCTCGTCAATGACCGCATATCCCTGATTGTGAATGCGGTCCAGCTCTTCATTCAGCTCCTTCAGATCCGTTTTCGTATTCGGCGTCGTTTTCGTGCGTTTCTCACGCTCAAGAATATCCAATGCTTCACTCCGGTTCATGTAAGCCATAAAAACACGGCCGGCCGACGTGGAATAGAACGGGATCTCATGTCCGATCTTAACCATATACATATTGGAATCGCCGCGTTCGCTGCATGCCACATTCATCACAGCTCCATGCTCCATGATGCAGAGAACCACGTTCCGGTCGATTTTTTCCGCCAGTCTCCGCATAGGCATCTGTGCCGCCTGCGTCAGCGCACTTCCCTTTACGACTCCGGTAGCAATTGCGCAGATCTTATATCCAAGACGATATTTTTTCGTATGTTCGTCCTGAACGACAAAATGATTTCCCTTTAAGCTTGAAAGGATCCTGTGAGTGGAACTTGCCGGGATCCCAAGCTGCTCCGCCAGATCCGTCACCGACATTCCATTCATATTTTGGCTCAGTATTTCCAGGGCATTCAATGCCCGATCGATCAATTGCATAGTCTCCTCCAATTTCTGTAATGTGCGCAGCCACAGGATCTGTGGCTGCCTTATGTCAATGAGTTATCGTTTCTATGCTATTCCGCTCAGCGGAATACTGTTCCGTTTATCGAAATATTACAGCTTCATTTTAGCATTATCCAATCTTCAATGCAAAGCTTTTGCTACATTGATCCGGAGTTTTGGCATATGCAACAATTCCCCTATTTTTTTTCGTATAATTTCACGGAAACATGTTCCGGTCAGCGGAAAGGTGAACTTTCGCATTCCGCCGCATGGAAAAAGGAGGCAGTATTCTGCCTCCTTGCATTCACACGTTTCCATCATATGATTCTTTGATACAGGATTGCTTCATGCTTTTCGCCCTGCTGTCCTATTATTTTAAAAAGCGGGCTTCCCACGCGTATTCCTGCATCTTCTCGATCTCCTCGTCGGTGAAACCAAGTTCCTCCTTCAGCACTTCCTTCTCTTTCTGAAGTGTAGTTCTGGAACAGGTGCGGTTGTCGGAGTTTACGGTTACATGGACACCTGCCTCGAGAAGTTTGTGGATCGGATGCATGTTGATCGCCGGAACTACTTTTGTGTGGTAATTGCTGGTAACGCAGACCTCGAGAGTCACATTCTCGTCAATGAGTCTCTTTATCAGCTCCGGATCATTGATGGCCGCAACGCCGTGTCCGATCCTCTTTGTTCCGAAGGACAGCGCCGTCTTCATGCTGTCCGGGCCAGCCGCCTCTCCGGCATGGAGCGTCATCGGAACACCGTACTCACGGGCTTTCGCAAATACCGGGGCGAAATTCTCAGTCGGGAACAGGCCTTCCGCACCGGCGATGTCCACCGCGCAGACCACGTCCCCAAGATATTTCTTCGCAGTTTCTACCGTCTGCATGTTCAGCTCCTCATTGTCCGCTCCCCGCATACAGCAGAGGATCAGGCCCACGCGGATCTGCGGGTAAAGTTTCATGCCGCGTTCTGCTCCGCGGATGGCCGCCTCGACGACCTCATCCTGAGTCAGTCCGTCTTTGATGGAAAACTGCGGTGCAAATCGAAGCTCCGCATACTCTACGCCCTCTTTCGCAAGATCCTCCACCAGTTCAAAGGTCACACGCTCAATGGCGTCCGCTTTCTGTAAGACGAGTAACGGAAGATCGAAACGCTCTAAGTATTCTTCCAGAGTCTTGCAGTCCTCCGGGACTTCCATCATATATTTTACTTCCTCCGCACTTTTTGCCGGAAGCTCCACGCCCTGCTCTTTTGCAAGCTCCCATACAGTCTCCGGGCGGAGCGATCCGTCCAGATGTAAGTGAAGTTCTACGATATGGCTCATATCTGACAATATTCTCCCTTCTAACTATTCAGTGTCTCTATATTATGTCTTCTATGTTGTGTTTTCGTACAGTCAGCACAATCGCTGCACAAATCTTCTAATTTACTACAAAGCAGCCCCTATGTCAGGAGCTGCTTCTCATTTATTTTT
>CAKRNI010000125.1 GCA_934370915.1 uncultured Lachnospiraceae bacterium | reverse complement strand
AAGGAGCACGGAAAAATCGTCTGGGTCATGGGACCGGCATTTTCCTTCGACTATGACGCGAGAAATGCAATGCAGTCTCTGATTGATAATGGATATGCACATGGTCTGATGGCAGGAAACGCGCTTGCGACTCACGATCTGGAAGGTGCCCTGTTACATACGGCGCTTGGACAGGATATCTATACGCAGATATCCCAGCCGAACGGACATTACAACCATCTGGACGTACTGAATAAGGTTCGAAGAAGCGGTTCGATCCCGAAATTTATCGAGGACAATCACATTGATAACGGTATTATCTATGGATGTGTGAAGAATCATATTCCGTTTGTCCTGACCGGTTCGATCCGCGATGACGGCCCGATGCCGGAAGTGATCGGAGATGCCTATCAGGGACAGAGCGCGATGCGCGATATGGTGAGAGATGCCACCTGCGTGATCTGTTTAGCTACGATGCTCCATACGATCGCGACAGGCAATATGACTCCCTCATTCCGTGTTATGAAGGATGGAACGATCCGCCCGGTATATCTCTATACGGTTGACGCGGACGAGTTTGTGGTAAACAAGCTGATGGATCGTGGAAGTCTTTCCGCAACGACCATCGTGACAAATGTTCAGGACTTCATTACGATCGTCGCAAAAGGCCTTGGTGTCATGAAATAACAGCATGGAAAGGATGAGACCCATGGGAAGCCGATATGGAAAAAAGGCTTATGTGAATGGACTTCTGATCGCTTTGAATGTGCTGTTTTTCCTGTATCTGGAGATCACCGGTTCCTCGGAGAATGCGTATTTCATGTATACAAAAGGCGCGATGTCTGCGCCTGCGGTGCTGGAAGATGGGGAGTATTACCGGCTTTTGACGGCAATGTTTATGCATTTTGGAATCAGGCACATTATGAACAATATGCTGGTTCTGTTTGTGCTCGGAGACAATCTGGAACGGGCGCTGGGACACGTGAAGTACCTGATATTTTACCTGCTCTGCGGAATTGGCTCAAACTGGGTGTCTATGATGGCGCACCCAACTGATACAATGACCGTATCAGCCGGGGCGTCCGGCGCAATTTTCGGAGTGGTCGGCGGTCTGCTTTATGTGGTCACTGCCAACAAAGGACGGTTGGAAGACCTGAGCACAAGACAGCTCGTGATCATGATCTTTTTCTCTCTGTATTTAGGCTATACAAGCACCGGTGTGGATAATACTGCACACCTTTCTGGCCTTGTAATCGGCATTGTGCTTGCTATAATTTTATATCATAGGCCTACTGGAGACTGGTGGGCGAACGGAGGTAACAAATGATGAAAGACTGTAATTGTATTTTCTGTAAGATCGCGAATGGAGAGATTCCGTCTTCAACTGTATATGAGGATGAAGACTTCCGTGTAATTCTGGACCTTGGTCCGGCATCGAAAGGTCATGCACTGATCCTTCCGAAAGAACACTTTAAGGATGTTACTGAACTGGATCCGAAGATCGCTGCAAAGGTCCTTCCGTTAGGAGCGAAACTCGGAACCGCAATGAAAAAATCTCTGGGCTGCGCAGGCTTTAATCTGGTTCAGAATAACGGTGAGGCGGCAGGCCAGACGGTATTCCACTTCCATGTACACGTAATTCCGCGCTACGAAGGCGGTCCGGTTATCGCAGGCTGGACACCGGGAGAGGAAAAACCGGAAGTGCTTGCTGAAACAGCAGAGAAGATCAAAGGTGCAATGTAATCAGAACTGTTTTAAAGGAGATATTATGCCGCAGGACAAAGATGAACTGCTGCAGGCACTGATTACGGAATACGCTCAAATGTATATGAAGCTGGCAGTCTCGATCGGGGTGCCTTATGATGATGTGGAAGATATCGTCATGGAGGCATTCTGGTCATTCTACCGGGCGGATTACATCGGAAAGCTGGAGAACGAAAAAGCTATTAAGGCAATGTTGGCACGTATTGTTGAGAATAAATGTATCGATTATTTCAGAAGAGAAAAACGAAGCATCGGGCCAAATGAGGACGAAGATGTAAGTGAACTGGATTATATTGCGGATCACACGAAATACGATCCGCTTCAGGCAGTGATCAGCAGGGAAAGCTGCGGTCAGATATATGAAGTGCTGGATGGTTTAAAGAAACCGTGGAAAGATGTCACGGTGATGTATTTCATCCAGGAATTGACAACAGAGGAAATTTCCAAGCGCCTTGAAATCACGAACGACGTGTGCCGCTCGCGAATCTCAAGGGCCAGAAAGTACTTAAAGGAAAAACTGCAAAGCTGTATAGACAAGGATCATTTGTGATCGGCACAATCATTAATCAGTTTCATGATCGTATCGACTGCATTATTTAAATGGCTCTTTTCCATATTTTCAATGAATGTCCGGCGGTTCTCATAAGTATTGTGAATCGCCTCAGACAGAGTGGAATCCGTTACCTGCTCCTCTTCCAATACTGTGGAGTAGCCCTGTTTTGCAAAGGAATTTGCGTTTAGGATCTGGTCACCGCGGCTGGCTGCTGCGGAGAGCGGGATCAGGACGTTCGGTTTCCTGAGTGCAAGGATCTCACAGATCGAGTTTGCGCCTGCACGGGAGACAATCAGGTCAGCTGCCGCAAATAAGTGCTTCAGCGGACTATCAACATATTCATACTGGACATAGCCGGAAGTCCCGATCAGGGATTCATCCAGATTGCCTTTTCCGCAGATGTGGATCACCTGAAACTGTTCTAAAAGTTTTGGAAGAATGCTGCGGACCGCACCGTTTACTTTGACGGAGCCGAGACTTCCGCCGATAACAAGGATGATCGGTTTTGCCGCAGAGAGGTTCGTATACTGGAGACCTGCAAGCCGGTCTCCCTGAAGGAGTTCCTCACGGATCGGAGATCCTGTCAGAACCGCTTTTTCTCCCGGAAGATATTTTAAAGTTTCCGGGAAATTGCAGCACACCCATTTAGCAGATGGGATACAGAGCTTGTTGGCAAGACCCGGGGTCATATCCGATTCATGGATGATCGTCGGGATATGGTAATGCCTGGCAGCGAGAACAACCGGGACTGCTACAAAGCCGCCTTTAGAGAAGAGGACATCCGGTTTATATTTTTTTAAGAGCTTTAATGCCTCCGCGTATCCTTTTAAAACACGGAACGGATCAGAAAAGTTTTTTAAGTCGAAATATCTGCGCAGTTTCCCTGA
The DNA here is from genome assembly GCA_934370915.1 of uncultured Lachnospiraceae bacterium. Taxonomy (GTDB): domain Bacteria; phylum Bacillota; class Clostridia; order Lachnospirales; family Lachnospiraceae; genus Pilosibacter. Next base: position 4,224 of record CAKRNI010000125.1, on the reverse strand, counting down.
AGAAATTCCGTCATAGGGAATCCCTGCGTTTTCAATTAATTTGCGTTCCATACCATTGTAGGAACCGATGTATCGAATATCGTAACCGGCTGCCTTGAGAGACGGGATCAGGGCGAGGTTCGGTGTAACGTGGCCGGCTGTACCGCCGCCGGTAAGAATGATGGTTTTCATAAAATTGCCTCCATGGAAGTTCCGGATCTGAAAGATCGGATATTCGGCTTACGCAATTGATGCGGGAACCAGTGGATCATAGCTGCAGCTGTGAGGGTACTGAACAGTTACCAGTAACCGTATTTTACAGCTGCCGACTATTTAATAGTAACGGCTGAGAGAGAAATGTCAACCCCTAAACAGGAACAAAGGATGGAAAGAAGTGAGGTGCTGAATCATGGCAGACACGGAAAAAAATGAGGATCAGAAAATAAGCAGATGCCTTCAGGAAGCATTTGGCTATACTGATGAACAGTTATTAAAACAGCTGGATCAGGCAAACGAGACCCTCAAAGATGTCACCTTTGACGGCGCCGAAGACCGGATCATGAAAAAGATTATGGCGCGGAAGGCGGAACTTGAAAAGGAAACGTCTGCACCGGAGCCGGAAACCGAGAGAAACATCACGCTGGTAAAGGCAGAGCCGGAAGAACGGAAGGACAAGAAGATTGTTCGGTTTGGAAATAAGAAAGTGCTGGCCACTGTAGCGTTGGTGGCGGTGATCGCCGGGATGCTTGGGGGGACGGCGGTTGGGAAGAAGAATTATTTCTTTAGAAAAACTGATAAAGCAGGATATACAGTACTTCTGGACAATGATAAAAATAAGCAGGAGAGTTCAAAACTTGAAGAAGCTTATAAAGAAATGGAGCAAGAATTAAAGTTACCAATATTAAAAATGGGATATTGCCCTGAAAAAATGAGTTTTTATAAAGCTGATATTTATAAAGAATGGGCGCGTATAGAATTTAAATATGATGATACGTTAATGTATATAGTACAAATGAAAAATGATAAGAATACATCAGTCAATTATCAATCAGATAGAGAATATAATAAAACTGTTTTTAATAAGTGGGTGAACAGAAATATAGATTATTCCACGAACGTATTAGAGAATGGACAAGTAGAATATGAGGCAGTATTAACAAAAGATAACGCAGTTTATTATATTACTAGTCGTATGCCAGAGGATGAATATATTCACATTTTAGAAAACGTAAATTTTTATTAAAAAATGGTCACAGATCCTTTTTTCTTACGTTTATATTTATAAAAAGAAAAGGAGAAGTGATATGATGAAAAATGTAAAAAGGATTTTTTTGGCTACTGTTTTGATGGGAGTACTGATGTTGAAAACGGTATATGCTAATGTACCAGATTGGACACAATTGCCAGGCCATCATGATGAAAGTGTTTTATTAACAGCCGAGGAAAACGAATCATATGATGAAATTCAAGATGCTGCAAGAGGTCTTAGATTATCAACAGCAATGCTTAGAATTATTAATGAACAGAACGGCAATCTTTATATTAGTGTTGATACATTAACGCATACATTTGTTGATAAAATATATGAAACAGTTTTCTTAGATGTTTGGGATGATTCAAAAGAAGATTGGGTACAAATCGGAAAATGGGATTTTGAACGTTCTAAAGAGGAAGTAGAGAACGAAGAATTATCTACTTTTTATGTAGGATTTACAGTTTCAGGTTGTGAGCTTAACCGCTACTACCGTGCCCGCGCAATGCACCTTGTTCAGTGGGGCGATGACATGGAAGGCAAAGCTACAGAAACCAACGGTGTACTTCTTACCGACCACGAAGTTTAATCTTTTGTATATTATTTCGGCCGAATAATATAAACACTATTTTGATAAAGGGAGATGATTCATGGGGGGACTTCTGATAAAAGCTAAAAAGGTCAGAAAAAATACAACAAATTGAAAAGAACTGAATGAAAGAAACTGAATGAAAGAAACAGCCCCACCAAATTAACACAACCTCGGTGGGGCTCTTTTTATGTCTGTTGATAGATTTGTCTGTTTTTATGCCTGCTGCTCTTTATACTGCTTTAATGCTCTGGCCAGCTGGTCAGGACATGAAGTTGGGCGGCCGTTGCAGCTTACGCCTTCGACTCTCTTGATCACGTCATCAATGTCCATGCCTTCAACAAGAAGACCGATACCTTTTAAGTTTCCGTTGCATCCACCAACGAAGCTTACGTTTTTGAGCTTGTTGTTCTCTACGTCAAAATGGATTTCTCTGGAGCAGGTGCCCTGTGTTTTGTATACCATATAAAATACCTCCGATTGTAAAAAAATATGGTCTTACGACCAGTTTGAAAGTATCCTTATTATACCTGCAACAGAGAATTATTGTCAAGAGAAGCACGGGTGGAGAAAGTATGTTGCGGAATATCGGTTTTTATTTGACCTTCCGCCCCATATCCCGTATAATGAGAACGATAAAGACGGTAAAAATGCGTCTGGGACTCAGACAGGATCGGTACCTGAGAGTGACAGCCAAACGGTTACATTTGAGATTAAGCTAACATCATAGGATACAATACGGAGGAATTCAAATGCTTGGTATTATCGGAGCAATGGAAGTGGAAGTTGAGAAGCTTCGCGCGAAAATGACAGAGACAGAAATGAAGACAGTGGCAGGAATGAATTTCTGTAAGGGAAAACTGGAGGGAAAGGATGTTGTTATCGTTCGTTCCGGTATCGGTAAGGTAAATGCAGGTATCTGCAGCCAGATCCTTGTGGATCTTTATCAGGTTGATGGTATTGTAAATACAGGAATCGCAGGTTCCTTAAGAAATGAGATCAATATCGGTGATCTGGTGCTTTCTACTGTTGCGGTACAGCATGATGTGGACGCTGGCGGTTTTGGATATCCGGCAGGTGAGATCCCACAGCTCGGTGTGAAGGAATTTCCGGCAGATGAGAGACTTCTCATGCTTGCGGAAGAGGCATGTAAAGAGGCAAACCCGGATATCAGCACCTTCAAGGGACGCGTTGCCAGCGGTGACCAGTTTATCGACAGCAAGGAAAAGAAGACCTGGATCCATGATACCTTTGATGCGTACTGCACAGAGATGGAAGGAGCTGCAGTTGCACAGGCGGCATACTTAAATAAGATTCCGTATCTGATCGTCCGTGCAATTTCTGACAAGGCAGATGACAGCGCCCATATGGATTACGGAGAGTTCGAGGCAAAAGCCGTTGAACATTCCGTAAATCTGATGCTTGCATTCGTGAAGAAAATCTAAAGAAAAAAGCTTTAAAAAGCTTCCGGGTAGAGTGTCAAAGCTGTTTTCCGCTAAAATAACTTAAGAGAATAGAGGAATATCAAAAAAATTGCAGTGTCGTACAGAGCAGCGACCTGCAATTTTTTTGATAGAAAAAACCGCTTACGGCGCTTTCTTGAACAGGAAATTCCGATAGAATTTTCCACGAAACAAAAAAGTGTTGCGTGCCAATGACGCGCACCCGCGCGAAGATGTAGATTGCCGCAAGCGACCATGTGAGATGCCCGAATATATTAGGGAATATTCCTTATTATGGAAGTGAAGCGGCAATAAATAACATCGGTTTGAACCTGTTATCACCTTAAACCGCGATTCTTGTCCCCATTTGACGAACGATTCTGCCGTTCTCAACCTTCTCAAAAACATTCTAGCCCGCTATAATTAGTGGCATCATCTGGAATGATCTGGACGAAGAAAGGGGAACTGATTATGCTGGAATTTTTACAGACAGGGAGAATGCTCTATGTTCTGGCGGCGATCTGCACGCTCGGGACGCTCAGCAAACTCGTAACAGGCAGCCTCTACAAAAGATTGATCAAAGAAACCGGAAACATGGCACTCACGAAAGATAAAAATCTAAAAGCGCTGAAACAGCGAATGGAAAATGTGTTCCTTATAAACCACGGGATCCGGAACGTGAACGCGTACATAGAAAAACAGCTCTATGGATTCCGGTTCCTGCACATGAGTCTCGACAGGTGGGACAACCTGTCTGTGCAGGCGATGATCCTCTGCTTTATGGCAGGGGGAGCAGCAGCATTCGGCGCTTACTGGTACCGGTGTGATAACTATTATATTGTACTCTACGGCGCGGCAGGAGTATTTGGCGGACTGTTCCTCGCGTTTGTGGACAACGGGATCGGTGCCGGGACAAAACGGAAACAGCTTGCGGATCATTTAGTTGATTATGTGGAAAACTC